>NZ_AGBF01000008.1 GCF_000225525.1 Streptomyces zinciresistens K42
GGCGCGGCGGGCGGTGAGCCGGTCCGCGGCGGCGCGGGCGTGGACCCGCAGGTAGGTGGAGTAGCTCGTGAGGAAGGCGCGGGTGGCGTCGTCGGCGGCGGCCAGGCCCTCCAGGGTGCGCTGTACGGACTCCATGTCGTCGAAGGAGCGGGCCGCCTCGGCGATCAGGTCGTCGTCGAGCGGGCGCAGACCGGCGGTGAGGGTGTCGGAGAGCTTGGCCGGGTCGAGGTTCTTGGCGAGCTGGGGGCGGCGCAGCGTGAGGATCAGGGTGAGCAACTGCTCGTAGCGCTCCGGACCGAGACCGAACAGGCGCCGGTCGACGGCCGCGCGGTAGTCGGCCGTGGAGGCGATCAGTTCGCGTCCGAGTTCGGCGGCGAGTTGTTTCCTCGTCATCGGCCGGTCGTCAGGGGTGAGGAGGGAGAAGTCCTCGCCCACGCGGCCTTCGGCGACGAAGTGCCACCGGGCGGGTGTGTCGCGGTGCCGCTGGGCGTGCAGCCCGATGCCGCAGGTGACGGCTTCCCCGGTCTCCCGGTGGGTGAACTCGATCCAGACATAGCCGAGCGCGCTGTCCTGCCCGCGGAAGAGCAGGTTGGACTTCATCGTGCGGTCCTCGGCAGCGAACGGGTTGAGCCGCTTGGGGTCGATGCGCCCGTCGAGGACGAACGGGAACAGCACCTCCAGCGCCTTGGTCTTGCCCGAGCCGTTGGGGCCGCGCAGCACCAGCCAACCGCCCGCGAAGGAGAACTCCTCGTCCCGGTAGTCCCACAGGTTGATGATCCCGGCACGGGTGGGGACGTAGCGGGCTGCGGGTGTGGGAGCGGAAGTGCTCACGGAGTCGGGTCCTCGGCGGTTTCGTCGTCGAACAGAGGTGTCTGCGCGGGTGGTTGGGGGCCCGTACGGGTCTTCACGCGGGCGGTGACCCCTCGGTAACGGGCGAGCAGGGGCAGCGCGAGGGCCCCGCCGTCGACCCGGACGATCAGCGACATGGCGCCCAGCAGGTCGAGAGCCTGGTCGAGCAGCCGGTCAGGGTCGCCGCGCAGACCGGCGGCGAAGCCCGCGCCGTACTCGCCGATGATGTCCTTGAGCCGGCCCCGGAGCCAGGAGTCCGTGACGAAGGGGTAGCGGGTCTCCCCCGGCTCGTGATCCGCGTCGACGGCCGTCTCGTACGCCGACTCCGCATCGGGCTCCGTGAGTTCGGTGAGCGCGGTGAGTTCGGTGAGTTCGGTGAGTTCGGCGACCGTCCCACGCGACGGCAGCGCGCCGTCGATCCGCCGGGCGCGGGCCGCGAGACGTTCGGCGGCGGTGGGTGCGGGCAGCAGTTCGAGGGCGTGCCGTCCGGAGCGCTGCACGGCGGCACTGATCCGGGCGGCGAGGAGCAGCGCGGCCTGCGCGACGGTGCCGCCGCCGGGGAAGCGGAGGTCGGACAGCCTGCCGGAGGTGTCGACGAGCGTGACGCCCTCGGCACGCCGCTCCACCGCCAGCCCGGTCAGCCGCTCCAGGTCCTCGGCGAGAGCCGGGGCCCGCAGCTGGCCCAGGAGTTCGCTGTCGGCGTCGGCGTAGTACGCGACCGGGTTCTCCAGCACGAGGCGGCGGGCCCGGCGTGCCTGGTCACGGCGCTGGGCGGCGCGGCCCGCGGACAGTCCCAGCGCGCCGGAGGAGTCGAGGAGCGCGGTGACCGAGGTCAGGTGCTGGAGCACGCGGGTCGGGTGGTGGACGGCGAGGAGGATCTCGCGGTCGATGTCGTACAGGGCCTCGGCGCGCTCGGGATCGCCGGCCCAGGCGGTGGCGGAACCGTCGGCGAGGGTCAGCGCGCCGCGTTCGGTGAGCCAGGTGACGGCGTCGACGAAGGCGTCCCGGTCGGGTTTGCGGGCGGTGTCGAGGCCGAGTCCGTCGATGCGCACGGCGTCGGCGGCGACCGCGTCGGCCAGTTCGCCCAGCGCCACCTGCGCGCCGTGGCGGCCGAGGGCCGCAAGGGTGAGGACGAGGTAGGCGTAGCGGCGGCGGTCGAAGGGGCGTCCCGCGCGGGTGAGGGCCGGGCGGGTGGCGTCCAGGCCGTCTTGGGCGCGCTGGAGACGGGCGGTGTCGGCGGTGGTGACGAGCCGGTAGCCGAGGACCTCCATCAGGTCGGTGCGCAGCTGGTCGGCCCAGCGGCGCACGGTCGCCAGCGCCGCCCTGTCCGGGTACCCGGACGTGACCAGGGGGTGCCGCAGGACGAGCCGTACCGCCTTCTGGTAGTCGGCGAGTTCGAGCGGGGAGACGCCCTCGGCGACCCGGCTCATGCGACGGCCCCGCTCACGACGCCCCTGCTCGCGACGACCCGGCTCATACGGTGACCTCCAGGCGCAGCCCGTCGAGATGGAGACGGCCGCGTACGGTGTCGACGGTCGTGGAACCCTCGGCGGGCGTGAGGGTGAGACGTACCCCGTGGGCGGATCCGGAGGCGGCGGTGACCCGGCGACTGGCGGGCACGCGGGCGGCGAGGGCCACGTCCAGCAGGCCCAGCAGGGCGCGCGTCTCGGGCTCGTCGAGCGTCCGGCCGTACACACCGTCCGAAGCGAGGGAGTTCGCGGCACCGCGCCGCTCGGCCTGCTCCTTGAGCTGCTCGGCACGGAGTCGGGCCCGCCGGTCGTCGTCGCGTTCGATGCGGCCGGGGCCGTGCAGGGCAGGGGTACGGCCGGACTGGACCAGGGTGCGGGCCAGTTCGACCGGTTCGGCCTCCCACCACGACGTACGGGACGGGATGCGCTCGGGGTCGGCGTACGGGACGGCTACGTGGCGGGGCGCGCCGAGCCCGAAGACCGCCTGGAACAGGGCGTGCGCGTCCTCGTCGCTCTCGCAGGAGGTGAACCACTGTGCGAGGTGGCGAAGTTGGCTCTCCCGGCTCACCCCGCCCCGGCGGGCCTCGGTGACCCGGCGCAGCAGGGCGAGGACGGAGCGGATCGCGGTGACGGTGGCGTCCTGCAGCCGCTCGGCCTCGCTGTGCTCGCGCTCCGCGAACCAGTGGACGATGCCGTCCCACCGGTGCCGCCAGTCCGCGAGGCGCTCGGCGGGGTTGCGGAAGAGCCGTTCGTCGGCCTCGGCCGCGTACTCGATCATGCGGTCCACACCGGTGGCCGCGGCCTTCTCGACCGCCTCGGCGAGCAGCGGGGCGTAGCGCCCGAGTTCGGCGGTGAACTCCCGCATGTGCCCGAGGAGGGTGTCCTTGTGGGCCAGGAACACCTCGGGCCGGGTGTCGTTGGTGCGCGCCAGGTCGCCCAGCATCAGGTAGAAGCGGGCGGCCCGCTGCGCCATCTCGTTCAGCACCGAGTCGAGCCGGCCGAGCTTGCGGTACACCTCCTCGCCGTCGCCGGCCGTGTTCGCCTCGGCCAGCGCACGCAGGTCGCCGAGGATGTCGGGGAAGACGAGGCGGGAGAGCTGGGCGTCCTCCAGGCTCGCACCGAGCACGTCCTCCACCGCCCGGTAGGCCCGGTATCCGGCCTGGGTGAACTGGTACACGTAGTGCCGGTTGCGGTATTCGGCGAGGTTCGCGGCGCGCGTCCCGTCGTACGACCGGTCCAGCACCTGCCATTCGGCGAGCGCGTCGAGCAGCGGCTGAACGCCTGCGGTACCGCCGATGACGGCCGCGGCGGGGTGGTCGGCGGCGAGCCGCTCCAGCAGTCCCACCACATCCGAAGTGTGCAGCAGCACTTGGTAGTTGGCGCGTCCGCGGTCGAAGGCCCGCAGCAGCCACAGGTACTCGTGCCGCTTCTCGCCGGCGGCGAAGTGGAACAGCCGCAGCCGGTCGTCGAGGGAGAACGCGTCGATACCGAACGCGCCCTCGTCGACGGAGAGCGGGACGTCGAACTCGTCACTCACGGAACCGTGTGCTTCCCTTCTCCCCTGCCGCGGCCGCTATCCGTCCGGCCGGACGGATACCACGGGATCCACACCAGTCTGCCGCACCCCGTTCGGTGCGTGTGAGCCGCTCCTCGGCCCATGCCACTTGTGCTACTGTGCGCCGGTTTCGCGCCTCCTGCCGGACGGTGGCCTCACCCGCGCGCTCCGACGCGCAGACCACAGGCGCCCGACCGGCCCGGACTCCGAAGTCGTCCGAAACAAGAAACCCCAGGTCGGATACCCGACCCGGGGTTCACCATGGGGCCGCCTTCGGGATTCGAACCCGAGACCTACGCGTTACGAGGCCGTGAGCGATCGTGTTGCACGATGCCCCGTGATGCCGCCGAGTGATGTCGTACCTGATCAGAGCACTCGCGGCAAGCTGCCCTCTGCGGCTTCATGCTGCCCCGCCCGAAGGCGTCCGGCCACCGTCCGGCCACCGGATCGGGTACTCCCGAAGCAGCGGGTCTCGAATCGTCGAGTTGTCCGACTCGGACAACGCCCCCGATCCACTGAACATCACAGCCACCGCCACTGACCACTCCTGCAGCAGTTCGTCATCTTGATGTGAGGGATGCGGTTCGCCTCCGGTAGTGACTGGCACGTGATCGTGCCTGGTGGACGGCCGCGCCAGTCGGACCAGGCAAGTGAGTGGGCCGTGTCGCGGGCGGGCCGGACGACGAGCGCGATGAACAGACGGCAGATCTCGTCGCAGGACAAACGGGATCACGTCAGCCTCCCCCCGACATGCCCGGACGGCCAACACACGCCCTCTTGACCTCCATCGGCGCGCGCAGAGCGGGTGGTCGGGCGAGCCCGGCCGGCCTGGAGCGGTGCGGCTGCTCACCCCCTGGATCAGGCCAGTCCAGCCTGTTTCACATTGCGTCTGCAACGTGAGGTGCGAGAGGATGTTCGACGGGCTGTAAATCATTCATGACGCATGAGTACGCTGCAGGTGATCACGCAGCGCCGGTATGCAACACGCTTACGGGGGTGGGTTGATGAAGTTCGACATGGGGTCGACGACCCTGTCGGATCTCGGGAGGAGCACCGTCGGTTCCAGTGAGGACCTGGGCACGCTGATCCAGCAGTTGATCCAGGCGGCGGAGCCGTTGGAGGGGAAGTTCAACGGGGCCGGCAAGGCGGCCTTCGACACCTTCAAGATTCATGCCGACGAGATCACGGATGGGCTCAACAGCTCACTGAGCGCGATCCTGGGTGGTCAGTCCGGCATGGACACCGCGTTCGGTACCGGTGACGTCGAGTTGGGGGACAACGCCGACCAGAACATGGGCGCTGCCAACTTCGACGCGGCCCGCTTCGGCGCACGCTGACCGCGCAAGCGCGCACACGCCCGTCCGCCGAAGCCACCTTCATCGTCCTTCCAGGGGGACTTGACCATGCCTCAGGACCAGGACCGTCGTTCGTACGACACCGGCGCCTCCAGCGAGGTCCAGATCAACCTCCGGAGCATCAAGGGCCAGTTGGAGCTTGTACTGCCCGACCGTGAGCGCGCGGTGAGGGCCGCGATGGCCGAGTTCACGGCGGACGGCGTGGCCGACGAGTACCACGGCAAGGAGTTGCGCTGGCACCGTGCGGCCGGCGAGGTCCGCGAGATCATCCGGCTGGTCCGCACGACGATGGAGCAGAACGACGGGACCGCGCAGTCGACCCTGGCCGGGGCGAAGGCTGCCGTCGACAACATCGGCTGACACCGGGCGCGCAGCGGTGCGGGAACGGGGAGAGGGAAGCGGGGGCTGACGCATGCCGAGGTGGGACGTATCTCCGTCCGGGGTCGGGAGTGTGGCCTCGAATGTCGCGGAGGTGATGAGGGTCCTGGACGACATCGTCCGGGCGTACGGGAAGGACGTGGAGGGCGCGGCCACGGCGGCCGGGACGCTCGCTCCGGGCGGGGCGAGCGGGGAGCGCAAGGGACAGACCGGGCTGGTGGCCGCCGCCCTTGCGGAGTTCATCGAGGGCACGGCCGACGAGTTGCAGTTCGTCGGTGTGCGCGTCGGCAAATCTGTCAATGGCGCGGTGGAGGCCGCCGTCGCGTACCAGGAGGGCGACCTGGAGATGGCGGCCGAGGTGCAGCGGCGGGCGTCCGGGCTGGTGGTGCCCGGTATGCCGGCCGGCTGGAAGGCGGGCCGTCTGTGATCCAGCCGGAGTCCGTTCCGCTGTTCACCGGCGATCTCGGCCGGCTGGAGCAGCACACCGACGCCCTGCGGGTCGAGGCGGGCGGCATCCGCCAGGCCGGCGGGGAGGCGCATCGGCAGTTCCAGGGGCTGTCGGCCTTCTACGAGGCTCCGGAGGCGGAGAAGCTGTTCGCGTCGACGGCGCCTGCGCGTGATGGCGCCGACGCGTTCGCGGACAAGGTCGCCACCGTCGCGGACGCCCTGTCGGCGTACGCGGCCGAAGTCGCCCCGATCATCAAGCGGTTGGAGCGCCTGCAGAGCAAAGCGACCGCGTTCGTGGCGGGACTCAGGACACCCGGCGGGGAGTTCGACGAGACTTGGACCGACGACGCGGACAAGGTCGGCCGGCACCAGGCGCTGATGCGTGAAGTGAACGTCGCGCAGGCCGCGTTCACGGCCGCCGAGATCGCCTGCAGCAACAAGATCACGGCGCTGGTGGGCGGCACCCAGTACGTGATGAACACCGGCGACAGGCAGTTCAGGCCCCTCGACGCGGAACTGTACGGCTACAGCGCCGAGGTGCTGGACCGGGCCAAGCAACTCCCCTGGGGCACACCGGTCACCCAGTCCCGCGACTGGTGGGACCCGGACGACCTCGGCCACTACGCCAGGAGCTTCTTCTGGGACGGGCTGATCGTCGACGGAGTCTGGGGCACCGTCGACGGCCTGGCGACCCTGGCCGGCATCCGCGGCTCGGACCGCGCCGGGCAAGCCTGGGAAGGCGTGCTGCGGGCCGTCGTCGGGGCCGAGACCTACCTCATGGAGTCCGGCGGCAAGAAGCCGACCGGGGTCTTCGCCACCCGCTTCGCCCAGGACAGCAAGAAGTACGCCAAGGAGTTCGGCAAGTCCTTCGTCGCCTGGGACATGTGGAAGGAGAACCCGGCCCGCGCCGCGGGCACCGTCGTCTTCAACACGCTCACCCTGGGCGCCGGCCCCCTCAAGATCGCCTCCGCAGGCAAAGCCGGCACCGCCGCCAAGGTCGCCACCACCGTCGCGAAGGTCGGCGACGTGATCGACCCGATCGGCGCCGCGGTCAAGGTGACCGGCCACACCGTGCCAAAAATCGCCGAGATCGCCGCGAACCTGCGCGGGGTGGACGACATCCCCGACCTGTCCGCCCCGCACAGCGTCCTGGAACTCTCCGACGGCTCCAAACTCGTGCTCGCGGACGGCAAGTTCATCCCCTACGACCAACACGGCGACCTCGTCGGCGAGGCACCGAAGCAGGAGCACTCGGTTCCCGAAAGGACCGTATCGGCGCGGGAGCGGGAACTCGCCGCGGCCGGCGCGATGTCGCGGGGCTCGGGGGAAGCGTCCGGCGGGGCCGGGGGCACCCATGCGGTCGGTTCTGAGGCGTCCGGTTCGGGCGGTGCCGGGGCGGTCGGCGACGGCCATGTCGGTACCGGCTCCGGCGGCAGCGGCCTGGACGGGGTGACCGGCCCGGACAGTGGACCCCCTGGCCAGCACTCGGGGGCCCCGCGCCCCCGCTTCATGCGGGACGGGGCCAATCCCTACGGACCTCGCGGAAGGCTCACGCGGGAGCAGATCGAGGAGATCCAGGTGTACCGGGCCAACCACGAGCCCGGGTACCGCAAGCAGTACTACCGGAAGAACGGCACGCGCCTGGACCTGGAACTCCACGACGAGAGCGGGTACACGCCGCCCCAGCTCACGCGGCTGTCGGACAACGGTCCGTGGATTCGTGCCAAGGATGTTCCGGAACCGCCCAAGCCGTACTTCCGTGACGCCGAGTACATACACGTGGGCGCGGACACCGTGACGAGTGCGGACAGACTCCGGGTTCTGCAAGACGCCGCGTGGGAACGCCATGCCGCCGTTCGCTACGACAACCTCGTCTCTGACTGGAAGGCGCAGACGGGCGCCGCCCACGAACAGCGCGGTACCGTCGACACGGCCGCGCAGTGGGGAGAGGCCAAGGGGGCGTACAAGGAATCGCATACCGCGATGGGGGACGCTACTGAGGCGTTCGGCGAAAAGGCAGCGGAGTATCACTACATAGCCGAGAATTATCCGGACTTCGAGAAGCAGACACTACTCGGGCCGAAGAACGGCAACGACCAGTTCGACCAGGTTTGGAAGCACGAGGGCGGTCGAATAGTCGTCATCGAGGCCAAGAGCAGTCCCGATACCGAGCTGGGCCGACGCACCCTTCCTGGCGGTAAGCAGGTATCCCAAGGTAGTAGGGAATACTTCCTCGACATCCTCCAGGCAATGAGGAAGCGCGGCGAGCACGACCTCGTCTCGGATCTCAGAAAGGCCCTGCGAGACGGCAAGCTGGAATACGTCGTCGTCAAGGGGGAGAGAAACGCGGGAACGTACACTGGTTACCGCTATCGACGGTTCGACATCAGCAGGGGGACCCTTCCGTGACCGTACAGATCTCCCGGCACCTCGAACCGCGCCCTGATGCTGCGGAGTTCGCGGCGCGGGTGGGGGCGGACTTGGCCGAAGAGATCGACGATCTCGAAGGCTCACCGAGCATGATCGACTTCACGTTCAACACCGCGCTGATGAACCTGCGTGCCCGCTGTGTCATCGACCCTAGAGCAGCGAAGGCGGAGACGTGGGACGCCACTGTGAACGCGATGCAGTTGGGCTCGGCGCTGTTTGCCGTGGCCGGTGCGAGCGAGGGGCCCGTCGAGTGCCGCATCAACTACAAGGTGCACAGTCTCCCGGCCGTCGGTCCGCTTCCGGCGGCCGATGCGGGCAACTGGCTCACCGCCTTCTGGTTGGCGGTCATCTGCCGGGAGCCGCAGCGTATGACGCAGCTCTGTGAGATCCCGATGGAGCGGCTGCGATCGCCTGAGGGGCAGTACGACGAGTACATCTACCACTGGGTGGACACGCTACAGACGTACTGGCTTCGGCGGCCCGGGCTGGTGGAGAAGCTCACCACCACGCTGCAGATGTCGCACCCCGAGGTCGCCCGTGTCACGCCCCGCGACCTGCTCGACGGCGTGCTCTATCCGCCGATCCACCTCTTCTCCCGCTTGATCGCAAACGACTGGAACGGCTTCGCCGCGGGCCTGATCGAGGCATTGAAGCTGCACCAGGCGTACTGGACCCTGAACGAGGAACGGGCCGCGAACATCGACGGCAGCATCGCCCTGGGCCCGCTGGCGATGGCCTGCTGGGCCTTTGACGGGCAGGTTGACCTCGGGGTGGAGTCGGAGTACCTCCCCAAGCACCTCGTCGAGCACAGCTGGTTGGGCGAGTTCCCGACGTGACGGCCCAGGATTACGACACCCATCTCCTGGAGTCGGTGTCGGTACGCCGTCGCCGTCTCCGCGACGCCCTGAACCGCCCCGGGTCAGATGGAGGCTCGATTCTGAAGTTCCACCCTCGGACTGGACAGCCTCATACTGGGACGACCCGTCCCGGAGGAAGCAGTCCAGGTAAGTGAGCACGAAGAGCAACACCAGCAAGCGGTACACGGCCGAGTTCAAGCGGGACGCGGTCGCGTTGGCACTGTCCTCGGACAAGACGGTCACCGAGGTGGCCCGGGATCTGGGTGTGAGTCCGGAGGGCCTGCGGGGCTGGGTGAAGCAGGCGAAGATCGACCGGGGCGAGGGGCCGGTCGGTGCGCTGACGACGGCGGAGCGTGAGGAGCTCGTGCGGCTGCGGCGCAAGGTTCGTGAGCAAGAGCAGACGATCGAGGTGCTGGGAAAAGCGACGGCCTTCTTCGCGCAGCAGAAGACGAAGTAGCCGCGCGCTACCTGTTCATCGACGCGGAGAAGGCCAGTGCGGACATTCCCGCCGGTTACGGCGTGTCACTGCTGTGCCGGGCGCTGTAGGTGGGCCGATCGGCTTACTACGCGTATCTCGAGGGCCGGGAGGCAGCCCTGGTCCGACGGGATGCCGAGGACGAGCTCGCCGGGGAGATCCGGCGGATCCATGCCGGGTCACGTGGTGCCTATGGTTCTCCTCGGGTGACCGCGGTTCTGCGACGCGACGGGCGGCGGCTCAACCGGGAGAAGGTCGAGCGGATCATGCGGGAGCGGGGCATCCGCGGCATTGCGCGGCGTCGGCGTCGGCGTCGGCGTCGGCGTCGGCGTCGGCGTCGGCGTCGCAGCCTGACGAAGGCCGGCACCAAGGCGGCGCCGTCGCCGGATCTGGTCGGCCGTGACTTCACCGCCGCCGAGCCCGGCACGAAGCTGGTGTCCGACATCACGTACCTGCCCACGCTGGCCGGCTGGTGGTATCTCGCGACGGTCATCGACCTGGCCTCACGGGAGGTGATCGGGTACGCGATGGCCGACCATCACCGGGCTTTTCTCGTCGTCGGCGCCCTTCGGATGGCCGCCGCCCGTGGCGGGCTGAAGGAAGGCTGCATCACGCACTCGGACCGCGGCTCGGAGTACACCTCACGTGAACACCGAGCCTTGGGTGGTACGAGGGCCACATCCAGGGCGAGGACGAGTGCCCCGGCTGCGACTTCCGAGGCGGGGCTCCGAAGAATGGGGAGCGTGGCTGACCTGCGCGCGGTGCTGGCGAAGTGTGAGGACATCATGGGGCTGCCGTATCTCACGGCAGCCCCATGATGCTCTCCGGGCTCGCTGTGACTCTGGCCAGGAATCCCGGAAAGTTGAGGTCAACTGTCCTGCGTTCGCCAGGACTTCGACGGGGATTTGCCGTGACAGCCCGAGCCCCTTCGCACCTACGCGGTGGTCGCCCAGCGCCAGGTTCCGCCCTGGCAGGACACGACGATACCGCCGTCCCGTACGTGCAGGATGTCGTCGTCCTCGTCCCACGTCATGCGCAGGACCTCGTCGTGGGGGTCTCCGTGAAGAACCCTCTTCCACAGGGGATCGGAAGGCGCTCCCGGTGTGTGCAGGGCGACGGACCGCACGTCGTCGAGGGTCAATGTCGCCGGTCCCAGAGGGCGGTACGGTTCTGTCTCAGACTCGGCGTACGCGGCGGCGAAGGCCAGTTCGACGCGCAGGGTCTCGCCGGTGGGCAGTACGGACAGCCGGAAGCCCTCGGACTCGACGTCGATCTCACCGATGCCGGGAACTTGCCAGCCCGAGATCTCGCGCCCGGCGGGGCCGGGTTCGTCGGCGAGGACCGGTGTGCAGCCAAGCCACATGTGGGTACAGCCTTTCGCTTCACAGCACTCGGGGAGCGCCGGGTGGGAGTGGCCCTGCCTCTCCTGCCCCACGCTCCCCGAGTCTTCTGTCAGATGATGTCAGTTCTCGGCTCAGGGCCGAGCATCACAGGGATCGCCAGGCGCGGTAGATGTGTCGGAGGCCGGGCCGGTAGGCCCACTTTCCGTACCCCTTGCCGCCCCGGTAGTACTGCACGTGCGGGAATCCCATGTGCTTGTTCTTGTAGCGGATCTGGCGCCACCTCGCGCCTGGTCCCTTGCCCTTGGGCCGAGCGCCCCACTTGTTGTAGTGAGGCTTCTTTCCCCGGACGTCGACGCGGTAGCCGCGCTTGGTCTGGATGCTGTTCTTGACCGACCTCTTTGCGATGTAGCGGGTACCGGCCTTGATCGCCATGCTGCGCAGGAACCCGCCGCCCGACACCGCGCTCACCACGCCGGCGATCTGGCGCGTCCGCTTGCCTGGGCACCACTTGGAGCAGGCCCAGGCCGCTGCGCTGACCGCGAGCCAGCCCCACCGGCCGTCGAGGTCGTAGCAGTTCAGGGGGTTGGCGGAGCAGTAGTCGTAGGCGTTGGCGTTGCCGCCGTAGATCGGGTCCGTGGACAGGAACCGGCCCGAGGCGGGGTTGTAGAGGCGGACGCCCATGAGCGTGAGGCCGGTCAGGGTCTCGGTGGACCGCTGCTTGCCGCCGAGCCAGGCGTAACGCGTCGCCGACTGCCCGGCCCGGGGGTTGCCGTACTCGTCCGAGTCCAGGGCGACGGGCGCCTTGCCCGCGTCCAGCGGCAGTTGGAGGGCCACGTCGCCGTGCAGGTTGGTGAGCTGGAGGACCACGTCACCGGTCTTGCCGGTGGTGGCGGCCAGGTCACCGCTCGCGGAGTCGACGTTACGGGTCAGGGCTCCGGTGGTCGCGTCCTCGACGATCCAGCGGGGGTTGTCCTCCTCGCCGTCGTAGTGGTTGACCTTGGGCTGCTCCAGGGTCCACGTGGTGCCGCTGCCGCGCTCCACCGTCCAGGAACGGAACCGCTCGGCGCAGGCTGCGAACTGGGGCGCACCCTCAGAATCGCCCTTTCATGGCCCGGCGACAGACACGCGCTTGTCCACCGGTCTGCACGCTCGCTGCACGCCTGTCCACCGGTTGTGCACCGGGAGCGATCACTGTGCTCCGAGAGGACACCCCGAACCCGCTGTTTGATCTTGAAAACCAGAAAGACCCAGGTCAGAACGTTCTGACCTGGGTCCCGTGTGAGCCGCCTTCGGGATTCGAACCCGAGACCTACGCATTACGAGTGCGTTGCTCTGGCCATCTGAGCTAAGGCGGCGCACTGTCCGCACTATGGTGCGATCAGCAACGTCGGTAAGTCTACACAGTTTCCGAGGTGCTCCGTACCAGCCTCCGCAGGCCCCCGTCAGGGGTGCCTGGGGGCCCTCCCGGGAGCCCTGCGGCGCTCGCCGCGGAAAGCGGGGCGTGCCGCGCGCGGGGCCCGCAGGAGGCCGTGGAGGCCGTGGTCGGTTCTCCGCTCGCGGTGCCCCTGGGCTGGGCCGCCGGGTTCTCCGCACGCGGCGGCGCAGTCCGGGGGCCGACCTCCAGACCCCGTCCCCTCCCCGTCCCCGCCCCCGTACTCACACCCCAGCCCCCGTACTCAGCAGCGCTTCCCCCGGGCCGGGGGTGTGCCTCGGAGGAGGTAGGTGTTGATCGTCGTGTCGATGCACCTGCTGCCGCGGCCGTACGCCGTGTGGCCGTCACCGTTGTAGGTGAGGAGGCGGGCCGAGGTGAGCTGGCGGGAGAGGGAGCGCGACCAGCGGTACGGGGTCGCCGGGTCGCGGGTCGTGCCGACCACGACGATCGGCGCCGCGCCCCGCGCCTCGATGCGCTGCGGCTGTCCCGACGCCGGGACCGGCCAGTACGCGCAGTTCAGCGTGGCCCACGCCAGTCCCTCGCCGAAGACCGGGGACGCCTTCTCGAAGGCGGGCAGAGCCTTGCGGACCTGGTCGGGCGTGGTGAAGGCGGGCGGGAGGTCGAGGCAGTTCACGGCCGCGTTGGCGAACATCAGGTTGGAGTAGCGGCCGTCGGCGTCGCGCTCGTAGTAGCTGTCGGACAGGGACAGCAGGCCCGCGCCGTCGTTCTCGCGCATCGCCGAGGACAGCGCGTCCCGCAGGGTCGGCCAGGCGCCCTCGTCGTACATCGCCGCGATCACACCGGTCGTGGCCAGGGATTCGCCGAGCTTGCGGCCGTCCGCGTCGCCGGCCGGGAGGGGCCGCGCGTCCAGCTTGTCGAAGAACGCCTTGAGGTTGCGGCCGACGTCGGCCGTCTTCGAGCCGAGCGGGCAGTCCGACCGCCGCACGCAGTCCCGCGCGAACGCCTGGAACGCCGTCTCGAAGCCCGCCGTCTGGTCGAGGTTCATCCGGCGGGCCGGAAGGGACGGGTCCATGCCTCCGTCAAGGACCACCCGGCCCACCCGGTCCGGGTAGAGACCGGCGTACGTCGCCCCGAGGTAGGTGCCGTACGACGCCCCCACGTAGGACAGCCTGTCGTCGCCCAGCACGGCGCGCAGGACGTCCATGTCCCGGGCCGCCTCGGTCGTGGACACATGGCGCAGCAGGCGCGGCGCGTCCGCCCCGCAGCCCCGCGCGAACTTCCTGTACGCCCCGACGAGCAGGTCGGTCTCCCGCGCGTCGTCGGGTGTGAGGTCCGTCTGCGTGTAGCGGTCCATCTGGCGGCCGCCGAGGCATTCCACGGGGTCGCTGCCGGCGACACCGCGCGGGTCGACGGCGACCATGTCGTAGCGGGCCCGCACGTCGACGGGGTAGCCGATGCCCGCGTACTGCTGGAGGTAGCCGATCGCCGAGCCGCCCGGTCCGCCGGGGTTCACCAGCAGCGATCCGATCCGCTCGCCCGGCCCGGTCGCCTTCTTGCGGGCCACGGCGAGTTCGGTGTCCCCGGCCTCGGGCTTGGCGTAGTCGAGCGGCGCCTTCAGCGTGGCGCACTGGAAACCGGGCACTCCGCAGCCGCGCCAGGCCAGCTTCTGCGCGTAGTACGGCTTGAGCGCGGCCGGCGTGGCCCGGGGCAGCGCGGCCAGGGCCGCCCCGGCGGCGGGGTTCCCCGGCTTCGGCCTCTCGGGCTGCCCGGAGGAGGTGCAGGCGGAGACGAGCAGCGCCGCGACGGCGAGGAACGTACCGACGGTGCCGGCCCGGCGGGAGGCCGTACGACGGCCGCGTGGACCCCGGCTCCGGGGACTCGGGGCGGGGCTGACTGGTGAGCTGCGCCTGATGTGCATCTGGTGAGCGTAACTCTGTGCGGTTTCCCGGATGCTCTGCGTACACATCTCGGCTCGTACGTGTGACGCCGTCAACCTCCCGTTGATCACCTGCGGGGGACGACGACGCCCTCCCCCGCACCGCCCCCGAAGGGTCTCGGTCCCCGGCCTTGCCCGTACCGCTCTGCCGTCGGGCTCAGCCCGCTCTGAGGGCCATCGTCATCGCCTCCACCGCCAGCAGCGGCGCCACGTTCCTGTCCAGGGCGTCGCGGCAGGCGGCGATCGCCTCGACGCGGCGGAGCGTGGCCTCCGGGGAGCTGTCGCGGGCCAGTTGCTGCAGCGCGTCCTCGGCGTCGGTGTTGGCGAGGGCCACGCGGGAGCCGAGCTGGAGGGCCAGGACGTCGCGGTAGAAGGCGGTGAGGTCGGTCAGGGCAACGTCGAGGCTGTCGCGCTGGGTGCGCGTGCGGCGCCGCTTCTGCTTGTCCTCCAGGTCCTTCATCACCCCGGCCGTGCCGCGCGGCATCCTGCCGCCCTGGGCCGCGCCGAGCGCCGCCTTCAGCTCCTCGGTCTCCTTGACGTCGACCTCCTCGGCGAGCTGCTTGGCGTCCTCGGCGGCGGCGTCCACGAGTTCCTGCGCG
Organism: Streptomyces zinciresistens K42; assembly: GCF_000225525.1. Taxonomy (GTDB): domain Bacteria; phylum Actinomycetota; class Actinomycetes; order Streptomycetales; family Streptomycetaceae; genus Streptomyces; species Streptomyces zinciresistens. Next base: position 15,087 of record NZ_AGBF01000008.1, read on the forward strand.
GCTCTGAGGCAGGCACCGATCTCACCGAGGCGCAGCGGCAGCTTCAGGACGGCGGCCCTGCGCTCGCGCGCGCTCGGGTCGGTGGCCAGCCGGCGGGCCCGGTCGACATGGCCCTGCGTGGCGCGGGCCGCCGCGGCGGCGACGGCGGGCTCGACGCCCTCGCGCCGGACGAGCATGTCGGCCACGGCGTCCACCGAGGGCGTGCTCAGGTTCAGATGGCGGCAGCGGGAGCGGATGGTGGGCAGGACGTCCTCGACGGAGGGCGCGCACAGCAGCCACACCGTGCGGGGGGCGGGCTCCTCGACGGCCTTCAGCACGGCGTTGGCGGACTTCTCGTTCAGCCGCTCGGCGTCCTCGACGAGGATGATCTGCCAGCGGCCGGTCGCCGGCGAGGTGAAGGACTTGCGGACGGTGTCGCGCATGTCGTCGGCGAGGATCTGGGTGCCGACTGCCGCCACGGTGGTCACGTCCGCGTGTGTGCCGATGAGCGCCGTGTGGCATCCGTCGCAGAAGCCGCATCCGGGCGAGCCGCCCAGCGCCCGGTCGGGGCTGACGCACTGCAGCGCGGCGGCGAAGGCCCGCGCCGCCTGGTTGCGCCCGGCGCCGGGCGGGCCGGTGAACAGCCACGCGTGGGTCATCTTCGACGCCTCGGGCGGCGGGGTGCCGGTGGCCGCGGCGGTGACCAGGGCGTCGGCGTCACGGGCGGCGGCGTCGAGCTGCTCGCCGACCCGCTCCTGCCCCACCAGGTCGTCCCACACGGTCATGGGCCACGCCCGCCTTTCGTCACGTCTCGCGCTACGGGGTCCATTGTGCGGGGCGGCACTGACAACGCCGGTGTCCCGGGCCCGGCCGCCCTCTCGCGGGAGCGGGCCCCGACCCCGGCGCACCCGGTCTCAGCGCGGCCGGCCTCCGGCACCCTCGCGGAAGCACGCAACCCTTCGGTGCGCCCGGTCTCGACGCCGTCGACCTCGCGGGAGGCCACCGATCCCGGGGCGCCCGGCCGCAGCCGCGCCGACCGCGCCCGCCTCCGCGGACCGCGCGGAAGCACGCCGCTCCCGCGCGGGCCCGGTCTCAGCGTCGCCGACCCCGCGCGCGTCCGCCGCTCCCGCCGTCCTCGTCGCGGGCGTCGTCGTGCGGGCCGAGCAGTTCGTCCGCCAGGGTCGGCAGATCGTCCAGCGGCGTCTTTTCCGCCCAGTCGGGACGGGACCTGCGGCGGGGCGCGCCGGTCTCGTCGAGCTGCGGCATCTCGCGCGTACGGTCGTCCCCGCGCGCGTGTCCCGGCGGGGTCCCGTCCGCGGGCTCCTCCCCGGACACCGGCGCGACGGGCGGCAGTACGGCCGTCTCCTCCGCGGCGCTCGGCGGAACCGGCGGCAGCACGGCCGTCTCGTCCGCCGCGCCCGCCGGGGCCGGCGGCTGGGGCAGCTGGGTCGTCACCTCGGCGTCGGACGCGTCGCCGCCCCGGCCCGCGGCGCGGTCACGGGCACCGGCACGGCCGCCGTCACCGTCGTCCGAGGGCGCGCGGTCCGCCGCGCGCGGGTCCTCGTCGCGCACCGGGCGCAGCACGGCCGTGTCGTCCGAGGCCCGGTTCGCGGCCTGCTCCGGCGTCACCACGGGCGTGGGCACCGTGGCAGCCTCCCGGAAGGAGCCGCCCTGTGCGCTCTTCGGCTTCGGGCCCGCCTCCGCGGCGGCCGCGGCCTGCTCCGCGAGGCGGCGCGCCTCCTCGGCGCGCAGCAGGGCCTCCTCCGCCTTGCGCTGCTTCTCCAGGCGGCGTTCCTCAGCTTCGGCGCGGATGCGCGCCTCCTCCTCGGCCTGCTTGCGGCGCCGGTCCTCCTCCGCCTTGCGGCGGGCCTCCTCCTCGGCCCTGACCTTCTCCTCGGCGAGGAGCCGCTTCCGCTCCTCCTCGGCCCGGCGGCTGGCTTCCTCGGCCCGCTGCCGGGCCTCCTCCGCCTGCCGCTCGGCCTCGCGGCGCTGCGCCTCCTCCAGCTCGCGCTGCTTGCGCTCCTCCTCCTCGGCGCGCAGCCGGGCCAGCTGCTCCTGGCGCTCGCGCTCCAGGCGCTCCTCCTCGGCCTTGCGGGCGGCCTCCTCCTCGGCCTTGCGCCTGGCCTCCTCCTCGGCCTTGCGGCGCGCTTCCTCCCGCGCGCGGATCTCCGCCTCGGACAGCGGCAGCAACTGGTCGAGCCGGTGGCGGACGACCGTGGTCACGGCCTCGGCCTCCTGGCCCGCGTCCACCACCAGATAGCGGCCCGGGTCGGCCGCGGCCAGCGTCAGGAAGCCGGAGCGCACACGCGCGTGGAACTCCGCCGGCTCCGACTCCAGCCGGTCCGGCGCCTCGGTGAACCGCTCGCGGGCGATGTCCGGCGCGACGTCCAGGAGCACCGTCAGATGCGGGGCGAGCCCGTTGGTCGCCCAGCGGTTGATGCGGGCGATCTCGGTCGGCGACAGGTCGCGGCCCGCGCCCTGGTAGGCGACCGAGGAGTCGACGTAGCGGTCCGAGATCACGACCGCGCCCCGCTCCAGGGCGGGCCGCACCACGGTGTCGACGTGCTCGGCGCGGTCGGCCGCGTACAGCAGGGCCTCCGCGCGGTGGGACAGCCCGGCGCTCGACACGTCCAGGAGGATCGACCGCAGCCGCTTGCCGACCGGGGTCGCGCCCGGCTCGCGGGTGAGGACCACTTCGTGGCCCTTGCCGCGGATCCACTCGGCGAGCGCCTCGGCCTGGGTCGACTTCCCGGCGCCGTCGCCGCCCTCCAGGGCGATGAAGAAACCGGTCTCCGCGGGCACCTGCTCGGGGTCGTCCCCGCCGAGGACGGCGTCCCGCAGGTCCTTGCGCAGCGGCACCCCGGAGCGGTCGTCGACCTTGGCCAGCACCAGCACGGCCACCGGCAGCAGCAGCGCCCCGGCCAGCATCAGCGTGAACGCGGCGCCGCCGTGCGCGAAGACGAACTTGCCGCTCTCCAGGCGGTGCGGCCCGATGAGCGCGGCCACCAGCGGCGCGGCCACGGCGCACAGCGCGACGCAGACCCGGACGACCGCGTACAGGTGCTCGGTGGTCCGGGGCCGGCGGGACTCCTCCGCCTCCTGGTCGATGAGGGTGTGCGCGGTGTTGGCGGACATGCCGGCGCCCACGCCGGCCAGCGTGATGATCAGCAGCACGGTGGTGACGTCCGGGACCAGGCCCGCCGCGAGCAGGGCTACTCCGGTGAAGGCGATCGCGAGGGCCAGCAGCCGGCGCCGGGACAGGGCGGGCAGCACCGAGGGGGCCGTGCGGATGCCGACGGCGACTCCGCCGGTCAGGGCGAGCACCAGCAGGCCGTAGAGCACCGGGCCGCCGCCCAGGTCCTTGGCGTGCAGCACGGCCACGGCGACCGCGGCGGCCACCGCTCCGGCGACGGTGGCGCAGGCCAGGACGAGCAGCGTGATCACGCCGGTACGGCCCTTGTCGACGCCCGTGCCGGTCTTCGGGCGGCGCAGCCCCTCCAGCGGCGACCGCGCGCGCGGGGTGCGCGTGTCGGGCAGTTCCAGGAAGGTCATGAGGGACAGCGACGCGGCGAACAGGCCGGCGGCGACGTAGGACCCGAGGGCCGCCTGGTGCTGGTCGAACCAGTCGAGTCCGGTGCCCAGGACGTTGTTCAGCAGGGCGGCGGCGACGAGCACGGCGGCGGCCAGCGGGACCGAGACGAAGCTGGTGCGCAGCGACAGCCGCCGCAGGGCGTCCATGTGGTCCGGCAGCGGACGCACGGTGGCGCCCTCCGGCGGCGGGGGCGGCAGCAGCGCGGGCGCCGCGCTCTCCCGCGACACCGTCCAGAAGCGCTCGGCGACACCGGTCACGAAGACCGTGACCAGGAGGACCGCCAGGGCGCTGTCCGGTGTCCAGTCGATCCACAGGGGCGCCACGATCAGCAGGGCGACCCGCAGACCGTCGGCGCCGATCATGGTCCAGCGCCGGTCGAGCGGACCTTCCTGGGAGGTCAGCGAGGTGAGCGGGCCGAGCAGGACGGCCCCGAAGAGCAATGTGGCCAGGACGCGTACCCCGAAGACGGTCGCCACCGCGAACGCCGCGCCCCGGTAGCCCCCGCCGAACGACCCCTCGGAGATCGCCGTCTGAAGGGCCAGCAGGACCAGGACCAGCAGGGCGAGGATGTCGCCGACACCCCCCACCAGCTGCGCGCTCCACAGCCGCTTGAGCTGAGGTCGTCGCAACAGGGCGCGCACGGCGCGCTCCCGGGAGTCCGCGACAAGGGCGTCGTCGGGGGCCGTGGGGTGGGCCGTCGGCTGCTCGGCTCGCGTCATGCTTTCAGCCTATCGGGACGCACCGACAGCCCGGCGCATGCGGCCGAACGTACGCCCGCCCCGACACCAAACTGATGCCGGGGCGTTCGTTCTGCGAAGCCGACGTGAAGACCCGCGCCCCCGGCGTGCCCTCAACCGGCCGCCGGAGCACCCGGGTTGCGGCGCGGACCGGCCGGACGGCGCGCGGTCCGGCCGGCTCAGCCCTCCGCGGAGGAGTTCGAGGCGGACGCCTTCTTCGTGGCGGTCGTCTTCTTGGCGGCCGTCGTGGTCTTCTTGGCAGCGGTCGTCGTCTTCGCCGCGGTCTTCTTGGCGGCCGTCTTCTTGGCCGGGGCGGCCTTCTTGGCGGTCGTCTTCTTCGCGGCGGACTTCTTGGCCGTCTTCTTGGCGGGCGCCTTCGCGCGCTTCTCCGCGAGCAGTTCGAAGCCGCGCTCGGGCGTGATCTCCTCGACGCTGTCCCCGGAGCGCAGGGTCGCGTTGGTCTCGCCGTCGGTGACGTACGGTCCGAAGCGGCCGTCCTTGACCACGACCGGCTTGCCGCTGACCGGGTCCTCGCCCAGCTCCTTCAGCGGCGGCTTGGCCGCGGCACGGCCACGCTGCTTGGGCTGGGCGTAGATCGCCAGCGCCTCCTCCAGCGTGATCGTGAACAGCTGGTCCTCGGACTGCAGCGAGCGCGAGTCCGTGCCCTTCTTCAGGTACGGGCCGTAGCGGCCGTTCTGCGCGGTGATCTCCACGCCCTCGGCGTCGGTGCCCACGACCCGCGGCAGGGACATCAGCTTCAGCGCGTCCTGGAGCGTCACCGTGTCCAGCGCCATCGACTTGAACAGGGACGCCGTGCGCGGCTTGACCGCGTTCTTGCCGGTCTTCGGGGTGCCCTCGGGGAGCACCTCGGTGACGTACGGGCCGTAGCGGCCGTCCTTGGCGACGATCGCGTGGCCGGTCTGCGGGTCGTTGCCCAGCTCGAAGTCGCCGCTCGGCTTGGCCAGCAGTTCCTCGGCCAGTTCGACGGACAGCTCGTCCGGGGCGAGGTCGTCGGGGATGTCCGCGCGCCGGTGCTGCTCGGTGTCCTTCTCGCCGCGCTCGATGTAGGGGCCGTAGCGGCCGACCCGCAGGACGATGCCTTCGCCGACCGGGAACGAGGACACCTCGCGCGCGTCGATCGCGCCCAGGTCGGTCACCAGCTCCTTGAGGCCGCCGAGGTGGTCGCCGTCGCCGTTGCCCGCCTCGGCCGCGCCGCCGTTGCCGGTGCCCTCGCCGAAGTAGAACCGCTTCAGCCACGGCACGGACCGGGCCTCGCCGCGCGCGATGCGGTCGAGGTCGTCCTCCATCTTGGCGGTGAAGTCGTAGTCGACGAGCCGCCCGAAGTGCTTCTCCAGCAGGTTGACCACGGCGAAGGACAGGAAGGACGGCACGAGGGCCGTGCCCTTCTTGAAGACGTAGCCGCGGTCGAGGATCGTGCCGATGATCGACGCGTACGTCGAGGGGCGGCCGATCTCGCGCTCTTCGAGCTCCTTGACCAGGGACGCCTCGGTGTAGCGGGCCGGGGGCTTGGTCGCGTGCCCGTCGACCGTGATCTCCTCGGCGCTCAGCGCGTCGCCCTCGGCGACCTGGGGCAGCCGCCGCTCGCGGTCGTCCAGCTCGGCGTTCGGGTCGTCGGCGCCCTCGACGTACGCCTTGAGGAAGCCGTGGAAGGTGATCGTCTTGCCGGACGCGCTGAACTCCACGTCACGGCCGTCGGCCGCGGTGCCGCCGATCTTCACGGTCACCGAGTTGCCGGTGGCGTCCTTCATCTGGGAGGCGACGGTCCGCTTCCAGATCAGCTCGTAGAGCCTGAACTGGTCGCCGGTCAGCCCGGTCTCGGCGGGCGTGCGGAAGCGGTCGCCGGAGGGGCGGATCGCCTCGTGCGCCTCCTGCGCGTTCTTGACCTTCCCGGCGTAGGTGCGCGGGGCGGGCGGCAGGTAGTCGGCGCCGTAGAGCTGCGTGACCTGGGCACGGGCCGCGGCGACGGCGGTGTCGCTGAGCGTCGTGGAGTCCGTGCGCATGTAGGTGATGTAGCCGTTCTCGTACAGCTTCTGCGCGACCTGCATCGTGGCCTTGGCGCCGAAACCGAGCTTGCGGCTCGCCTCCTGCTGCAACGTCGTCGTGCGGAACGGGGCGTACGGCGAGCGGCGGTACGGCTTGGACTCGACGGACCGCACCGCGAACCGGGTCCGCTCCAGCGCGGCGGCGAGCGCACGGGCGTTCGCCTCGTCGAGGTGGAGGATGTTCGCGCCCTTGAGCTGCCCGAGGGAGTCGAAGTCGCGGCCCTGCGCGACACGCCGGCCGTCGACGGACTGGAGGCGGGCGACCAGCGACGAGGGGTCCGACGGGTCCCCGGCGCGGCCGGTCGCGAAGGTGCCCGTCAGGTCCCAGTACTCGGCGGAGCGGAAGGCGATACGGTCGCGCTCGCGCTCCACCACGAGCCGGGTGGCGACGGACTGGACACGCCCGGCGGACAGCCGCGGCATGACCTTCTTCCACAGGACCGGCGAGACCTCGTAGCCGTAGAGGCGGTCGAGGATGCGGCGGGTCTCCTGGGCGTCGACCAGCCGCTGGTTGAGCTGGCGCGGGTTGGCCACGGCGGCCTGGATCGCGGACTTGGTGATCTCGTGGAAGACCATCCGCTTGACCGGGACCTTGGGCTTGAGGACTTCCTGGAGATGCCAGGCGATGGCCTCTCCCTCGCGGTCCTCGTCGGTGGCGAGATAGAGCTCGTCGGATTCCTTCAGCAGATCCTTGAGCTTCTTGACCTGGGCCTTCTTGTCGGCGTTGACGACATAGATCGGCTCGAAGTCGTGTTCGACGTCCACCCCGAGACGGCGGACCTCGCCGGTGTACTTCTCCGGCACCTCCGCGGCGCCGTTGGGGAGGTCGCGGATGTGCCCGACGCTCGCCTCGACGACGTATCCGGGGCCGAGGTAGCCCTTGATCGTCTTCGCCTTGGCAGGCGACTCGACGATGACGAGTCGGCGGCCGCCCTGTGCGGTCTCGCTGGTCGGGGACAACTTCGCTCTTCTCTCCGGTCGACGCCCGGACCCGGGGTCCGGTGGTGGTGACGCTGCGGAGTGTGACGGTACATCCCGCCCCGTTGTCAAACGGGAAAAGCCCGCAACGGCCACTCGAACGGTAACCCGACTTCCGCCATTCCTGCCGCCCGGAGTGCCCACCGGCCTTTTGGAGCCTTTCCGGAAGGAGGGCCCTCAATTGTCGGCCGCGCAGCTCACGCGGCGTTCTCAGAGGCGGGTGAGGCACCACGCGCCGAGGATCAGGGCGATCACCGAGGCGAGGCCCGCGAGCGTCGCCGATGCGACGGGGTTCACACCGTGGGCGACCGGCCGGCGCTGCCGCACCCGGGCCGCCGTCCACAGCAGCAGCGCGCCTCCGAACAGGGCGAACACGACGCCGGCGTAGATCGCCGGTCCCCTCTCCATGGTTGCGGTCGCCCCTCTTCTCCCGTGCGCTCATGACCAGCCCGGCGAGACTGGCACGCGCGGGCGGCGGCCGGGCGAACCCGAGGTGAACGCGGGCCCGGCGGAGCCGTGGACTCTCGGGGCGGTCCGCCCCGCGCAGGGCGTGCGCCGGCGGATGCGGGTACGGCACGGGACCGGCAAAGGCGCCGTCCGCCCACGCGCCTCTCGCGCCGCGCCCCCGCGGGATCGCGGCACGGCACGTCGCGGGGGACCGAGACCGGCCACGGGGTTGGCCGGAATGCACGGCCTCGGAGCCCGCCCTCCCGGAGTCCGCGCTCCCGGAGCCCGCGGCTTCCGCAGCACGTGGCACGGAAACCGCGGGCTCCCGCAATCCACAGCCTGTGGACGACGCGCGGACGCGGACGTCTGGACACCCGGACACCCGGACACCCGGACACCCGGACACCCGGACATCGGGCGAACGACTCCGGACAGCGCGGGCGTCACGACATCGCGCGAGCGCTACGGCATCGCGCAGGCGTCACAGCGCCGGTTCGAGGAACCCCTGTTCGACCAGCAGCCGGATCTGGGCGGGCGTACGGTCGCGCAGCAGCACCGGGTCCTCGCCCGTCAGCTGGGCGATCGCGTCGAGGATGCGGCCGGCGCTCAGCGTGCCGTCGCACACCCCGGCGAAGCCCGCGCCGACCGTGTCGACCTGGGTGGCCCGGCGCATGCCGCGGTGCTGGCGCAGCACCACGTGTTCCGGGTCCTCGGCGCCGGGCAGCCCGATCTGCTCCTGCACCACCTCGGCGGCGAGCCGGAAGTGGTCCTCCAGCAGCGCCGCGTCGTCACGGGCGCGCAGGTAGTCGAGCCGCCGGAAGTGCGCCCGCACGGTGTCGCCGAGCGGCTGCTCCACCGGGTGCGGCCACTCCTCCACCGTGATCGAGGGCACCGCCCCGGACGCCTTGCGCAGGGTGATCCAGCCGAAGCCGACGGCCTTGGCCTTGCGCGCCTCGAACTCGTCCAGCCACGCGTCGTAGCGCGCCTGGTAGCCCGCCGCGTCGCCCCGGTGGTCACCGGCGTCCCTGAGCCACAGTTCGGCGTACTGCGCGACGTCCTGCACCTCGCGCTGCACGATCCACGCGTCGCAGCCGCGCGGCACCCACGACCGCAGCCGGTCCTGCCAGTCCTCGCCCGCCACGTGCTGCCAGTTGGCGAGGAACTGCGCGAACCCGCCCTCGTTCAGGCGCTCCCCCGCGCCCTGCACGACGGCCCGGCACAGGTCGTCGCCGCCCATCCCGCCGTCGCGGTACGTCAGCCGCGCGCCCGGCGAGATCACGAAGGGCGGGTTCGACACGATGAGGTCGTACGTCTCGCCGCGCTTGAGCGGCTCGAACAGCGAGCCCTCCCGCAGATCCGCCGCCGGCGCGCCGGACAGCGCGAGGGTGAGCGCGGTGATGTGCAGCGCGCGGGGGTTGAGGTCGGTCGCCGTCACGCGCGTGGCGTGCCGGGCGGCGTGCAGCGCCTGGATGCCCGAGCCGGTGCCGAGGTCCAGGGCCGAGGCGACGGGCGTACGGACGGTGATGCCGGCGAGGGTCGTGGAGGCGCCGCCGACCCCGAGGACGACGGCGGCGTCCGCCGGCCCGCCCCGGCCGCCGATCCCGCCGGCGCCGCCGACCGCGCAGCCCAGGTCGGAGACGATGAACCAGTCCTCGCCGCCGGGCCCGCCGTACGGCCGCACGTCCACCGCCGCGGCGACGTCGGCGCCGGCCCGGACCAGCCAGCCGCTGTCCAGGCAGGCGTCCAGGGGCAGGACGTCCGCCACGCGCGCGTGCGGCACCGGCTGCTGCAACAGGAACAGCCGTACGAGCGCTTCCAGCGGGGTGTCGCCACGGGTGGCCCGGAGCGCGGGCACGGTCTCGCTGCGGGCGAGCGCAGCGTACGCGGGCGCGCCGAGGAGTTCGAGCAGTCCGTCGGCGGTGAAGGCGGCCCCGAGCAGGGCCTCCCGCAGCCGGGCGGCGACATCGGTGCGGTCGGTGGCGGGCAGGTCCGGCAGGCTGGAGTCACTCACGTACATATTGTGACCCGCCGCGGACGCCGCCCGCCCCGCCGGGCGCCGGACTCAGCCGCCGGCGCCCGCCCCGGAGCCCGGGGCCGCGACCTGCTTGCAGCCCTGCTGCTTCAGGAGCGCGTCCTTGGTGCCGCCGCTGGCCTCCAGGTTCTTCAGCGCGTCGAGCGCGGTCTTGCGCTGGCTCACCAGGTCCCGCATCTCCTCGCCGACCTTGCGCAGGCCGGTGGCGAACTCACCCTGGTCCTTGGTGTTCAGTTCGTCCGTCTGCTTCTTCAGCTCGGCGTACTTCACGGAGACCGCGGTCAGCTTGGCTATCGCGTCCTGCTGCTGCTTGGCGCCCTCCTTCTCGCCGGGAGGCGCTCCGGCGTCCTTGAGGAGCGTGGCGCGCGCCTTGAAGCCGTCGGAGAGATCCTGGAACGCCTTGGCGTCGATCTGCTGCAGTTCCTTGGGCGGGCTGTCCTTGGCCGCCTTCGTGATCGCGGCGTCGGCTGCCGCGATCTTCGCGTTCTGGGCCGGGGCCGTGTCGCAGATCTTCTTGGCCCAGGCGTCCAGCTCGGGGTTGCCCGCGTCGCTGCTGCATCCCGTCAGCGCCAGTGCCAGTACCGCACCGCCGGACAGCGCGGCCGTGAGCTTCTTGTTCACCGGTTTGGTCCCTTCCGTGGCTCTCGGCCACGGGACCCTACACGCCGGACGGGACGCCGCAGAGCGACCGATGCGGCTTTATTACCTTTCCTCGCCCTTTGCCTCATGTGAGACAAGCGTCACGGGCCGGGGCGCGAACAAGTGCGGGGCGGGCGGCCGGCACGTCGATGCGCGCCGTCCGCCCGCCCCGTGGGCCGGGCCGTCGGGAGACCGCCTACGAGACCACCGCGGGGTCCGCCGGCTTGGCCACCCTCTCGGCGTTGCCTTCGTCACCCATGGTGATCCCGCGCCGCTTGGAGATGTACACGGCACCCACGATCACCAGGAGCGAGGCGACGGCGATGAGCACGCGCACCGCGACGCTCTTGTCCTCGCCGTAGCTGAACTGGATGACCGCGGGCGCGATGAGCAGCGCGACGAGGTTCATCACCTTCAGCAGCGGGTTGATGGCGGGTCCCGCGGTGTCCTTGAAGGGGTCGCCGACCGTGTCGCCGATCACCGTCGCGGCGTGGGCCTCGCTGCCCTTGCCGCCGTGGTGGCCGTCCTCGACGAGCTTCTTGGCGTTGTCCCAGGCGCCGCCGGAGTTGGCGAGGAAGACCGCCATCAGCGTGCCGGTGCCGATCGCACCCGCCAGGAAGGCGCCGAGCGCGCCGACGCCGAGTGTGAACCCGATGAAGATCGGCGCCATCACGGCGAGCAGACCGGGCGTGGTGAGCTCGCGCAGGGCGTCCCTGGTGCAGATGTCCACGACCTTGCCGTACTCCGGCTTCTCCGTGTAGTCCATGATCCCGGGGCGCTCGCGGAACTGCCGCCGCACCTCGTAGACCACGGCGCCCGCCGAACGCGACACGGCGTTGATCGCGAGCCCCGAGAAGAGGAAGACGACCGCCGCGCCCGCGACGAGGCCGACCAGGTTGTTGGGCTGCGAGATGTCCATCATCAGGCTCATCGGCGCGCCGTCCCCGCTGAGCTTCTCGCCCACGTCCCGCGCGCCGGTGGTGATGGCGTCGCGGTACGACCCGAAGAGCGCCGCCGCCGCGAGGACGGCGGTGGCGATGGCGATGCCCTTGGTGATGGCCTTGGTGGTGTTGCCGACCGCGTCCAGGTTCGTGAGCACCTGGGCTCCGGCGCCCTCGACGTCGCCGGACATCTCGGCGATGCCCTGCGCGTTGTCGGAGACCGGGCCGAAGGTGTCCATCGCCACGATCACGCCGACCGTGGTGAGCAGGCCCGTGCCGGCCAGCGCCACCGCGAACAGCGCGAGCATGATCGACGTACCGCCGAGCAGGAACGCCCCGTAGACGCCGAGGCCGATCAGCAGCGCCGTGTAGACGGCCGACTCCAGGCCGACGGAGATGCCGGCGAGGACGACGGTCGCGGGGCCGGTCAGCGAGGTCTTGCCGATGTCCCGGACGGGGCGCCGGTTGGTCTCGGTGAAGTAGCCGGTCAACTGCTGGATGACGGCGGCGAGCAGGATGCCGATGCCCACGGCGACGAGCGCGAGGATCCGCGGGTCGCCGCTCTTGGCCGCGATGGCGGTGTCGGTGAGGCCGTCGAGGTCGGCGTACGAGGAGGGCAGATAGGCGAAGACCGCGATCGCGACGAGCACGATCGAGATCACCGCGGAGATGAAGAACCCGCGGTTGATCGCGGTCATCCCGCTGCGGTCGGACCGGCGCGGGGCCACCGCGAAGATGCCGATCATGGCGGTGACCACACCGATCGCGGGGACGATCAGCGGGAAGGCGAGCCCGGAGTCGCCGAAGGCGGCCGTTCCGAGGATCAGCGCGGCGACCAGGGTCACCGCGTACGACTCGAAGAGGTCGGCCGCCATGCCCGCGCAGTCGCCGACGTTGTCGCCCACGTTGTCGGCGATGGTCGCGGCATTGCGCGGATCGTCCTCCGGAATGCCCTGCTCGACCTTGCCGACCAGGTCGGCGCCGACGTCGGCGGCCTTGGTGAAGATGCCGCCACCGACGCGCATGAACATCGCGATCAGCGCGGCGCCGAGACCGAACCCTTCGAGCACCTTCGGCGCGTCGGCCGCGTACACGAGCACTACACACGAGGCGCCGAGCAGACCGAGCCCCACCGTGAACATGCCGACGACGCCACCGGTACGGAAAGCGATCTTCATGGCTTTGTGCGAGACGGCGGTGAGATCCTTTTCCGGCTCACCTTCCGCGGGAGTCGCTTCCCGGGCGGCCGCGGCGACCCGCACATTGCTGCGCACGGCGAGCCACATGCCGATATAGCCGGTGGCCGCCGAGAACGCGGCGCCGATCAGGAAGAACACCGATCGGCCGATGCGCTGATTCCAGTCGTCCGCGGGCAGGAGCATGAGCAGGAAGAACACGACGACGGCGAATACGCCGAGGGTGCGCAACTGCCGGGCCAGATAGGCGTTGGCGCCTTCCTGGACCGCCGCCGCGATCTTCTTCATGCTGTCGGTGCCCTCGCCCGCCGCGAGCACCTGGCGCACCAGGACACCGGCGACCACGAGTGCCGCCAGGGCGACGACCCCGATCACGCTGATGATGATCCGGTTGTCGTCCGTCAGTACCGCGGCCGCGAGGGTTGTGGGCTGGTCCAGCTGATGAGGGGTAGGAAGCCCCGCCATTCGTCCTCCTTGACGCTTGGGCTGAGCTCAAGATGTGGACGGATTCTAGGTACCGGAACCTGATCAAAACAGAGCGCGGTAAACGGAATTGGCCTTCACTTGCCGTTCAGCAAATGATCGACGTCAAGCCAGGGAACCCGAAAGTGCTAATGCCCTGAAACCATTGACCCTCCGATTGTGCCTTGATCAGATGATGGAGAGCTTGATCAATGATCAGAGGAATCCGATCGTGAATTCATTCACGAATTCCGGGGAGGGTGGGCGCGCGGAGGGTCGGGGTCGGGAGACCGAGGCCGGGCGAACCGGAGATCCGGGGATCGTCGCGGCTCCCCGGCACGACCGCGCGGCCCTGGGCGGGGGTGGGGGCGTGGGCCCCTGGGCAGCGTGAGGGGGGCGCTGCGGGGGCCAGGGGGTGCCGGGGAGCGCCGGAGGGAGTGGGAGGGGGGTGCGGGCCTGCGGGCCTGCGAGCCTGCGGCGATGGCCCCTCCCCGGTGCCGCGGCGGCTCCGCGTGCCGCATGAATGCCCGAAGGGGCCCTGCCGAGCAGGGCCCCTTCGGGAAGAGATGTGCGGGTACGGCCGTTCAGGGAAGGACGACGGCCGGCGGGGTGGTGGGCCAGGTCATACGGATCAGCCCGCCGTGCTCCCCCGAGGAGACCTCCACGTCGTCCACGAGGCCGCTGATGACCGCGAGGCCCATCTCGTCCTCCTCGGCCTCGGCCTCGGCCTCCGCCTCGCCCCCGTCGCCGGACGGCCCCGCGCCGGGAACGGCACGCGGCGCCTCGTCGCCGACCTCGATGGAGAACTGCTTCTCCTCCTCGATCAGCGCGACCTTCACCGGCGCCGTGATGCCGACGCTCCGGTGCAGCCCGACGGCACGGCTGCACGCCTCGCCGACGGCGAGCCTGACCTCGTCGAGGACGGCCTCGTCCACTCCGGCCCTGCGCGCCACCGCTGCCGCCACCAGTCGGGCGGTCCTGACGTGCTCGGGCAGCGCGCTGAAGCGGAGTTCAACGGTGGCCATGCATCCCCCTCGCGACTTCGGGCGTGCGGTCGGGGGGACCGGGCACCGAAGGCCCCGGTCCCCCGGCTGTTCCACTTCTGCCGCCCCGGACCCGCCTCGCGACGGGCCAGGGAGCGGTGATCAGTCGGTCGCCGCCACCGCTTCCTCGACCGAGGTGTGGATCGGGAACACCTTGGTGAGGCTGGTGATGCGGAAGATCTTCAGAATGCGCTCCTGGTTGCACACCAGGCGCAGGGAGCCCTCATGGGCTCGCACCCGCTTCAGGCCGCCGACCAGCACGCCGAGACCGGTGGAGTCGAGGAAGTCCACGCCCTCCATGTCTACGACGAGGTGGAAACTCCCGTCGTTCACCAGCTCGACCAACTGCTCGCGCAGCTTGGGCGCGGTATATACGTCGATTTCGCCACCGACCTCGACGACCGTACGATCGCCGACGGTACGGGTCGACAGGGACAGGTCCACGGATCCTCCAGCACCTTGCTATCGAGCGGTCGCCCCCTAGGGACACCTCGGCTTGCAGCCCCCAGGTCGGTTCGCCAGCCGCGATGGCATTCAATCACTTACGGGCGGGCGTGCACGACGCCTTGGTCCCATTGTCCGTCACGCCAGTGACACACTCGGTGCCGATGGCCAAGAATCTGCGATCCGATCGCACCCCGACGGGCCCCGTCTCCCGGGTGGATCCGGGCACGGTGCTCGACCGGCTGGCCTCGGGGCCGGACCGGGCTTCGCGCATCACTCATACGGAGCATGTGCCCCCACGTGAGGGCCGCCATGCCGTCTGGCCGGACCGGATCCGGGCCGAGGTCGTCGCCGCGGTGCAGAAGGCCGGAATCGATCACCCCTGGGCCCACCAGGCACGCGCCGCCGAACACGCGCTGGACGGCGAGTCCGTCGTCGTCGCCACCGGCACCGCCTCCGGCAAGTCCCTCGCCTACCTCGTGCCGGTCCTCTCGACGCTCCTGGACGGCGCCGAGGCGCCGAACGGACGCGGCGCCACCGCCCTCTACCTGGCGCCGACCAAGGCCCTCGCTGCGGACCAGTGCCGCTCGGTGAAGGAACTTTCACAACCGTTGGGCCATTCGGTGCGTCCCGCCGTCTACGACGGCGACACTCCGTTCGAAGAACGCGAGTGGGTCCGCCAGTACGCCACCTACGTGCTCACCAACCCCGACATGCTGCACCGCGGCATCCTCCCGTCCCACCCCCGCTGGTCGTCGTTCCTGAAGGCGCTGAAGTACGTCGTCATCGACGAGTGCCACACCTACCGCGGCGTCTTCGGCTCCCATGTCGCCCAGGTGCTGCGGCGCCTGCGCCGCCTGTGCGCCCGCTACGGCGCCTCCCCCGTCTTCCTGCTGGCCTCGGCCACCGCCGCCGACCCCGCGGTCGCCGGGCGCCGGCTCACGGGCCTGCCGGTGGTGGAGGTCGCCGACGACGCCTCCCCGCGCGGGGAGCTGGTCTTCGCCCTCTGGGAGCCCCCGCTCACCGAACTCCAGGGAGAGAAGGGCGCACCTGTGCGCCGCACCGCCACCGCCGAGACCGCGGACCTGCTCACCGACCTGGCCGTGCAGGGCGTGCGCTCCGTCGCCTTCGTCCGCTCCCGCCGCGGCGCCGAGCTGATCTCCGTCATCGCGCAGGAGCGGCTCGCCGCGGTAGACCGCTCCCTCGCCCGGCGTGTCGCGGCCTACCGCGGCGGATATCTCCCCGAGGAGCGCCGCGCCCTGGAACAGGCCCTGCACTCCGGCGAACTCCTCGGCCTCTCCGCCACCACCGCCCTGGAACTGGGCATCGACGTCTCCGGCCTGGACGCCGTCCTCATCTCCGGCTACCCGGGCACCCGCGCGTCCCTGTGGCAGCAGGCCGGGCGCGCCGGACGCTCCGGCCAGGGCGCCCTCGCCGTCCTCGTCGCCCGGGACGACCCCCTGGACACCTATCTCGTCCACCACCCCGAGGCCCTGTTCGACCAGCCGGTGGAGTCGACCGTCCTGGACCCCGACAACCCGTACGTCCTCGCGCCCCACCTGTGCGCGGCCGCCGCCGAGATCCCGCTGACGGAGGAGGACCTGCCCCTCTTCGGCCCGGCGGCCGAGGGGCTTCTGCCGCAGCTGGAGGCCGCCAGGCTGCTGCGCCGCCGCACCCGGGGCTGGCACTGGACCCGCCGTGAACGCGCCGCCGACCTCACCGACATCCGCGGTGGTGGAGGCCGCCCGGTCCAGATCGTCGAGGCGGGGACGGGCCGGCTGCTCGGCACGGTCGACGCCGGCGCCGCCCACGGCAGCGTGCACGAGGGCGCGGTCCATCTGCACCAGGGCCGCACCTATCTCGTGCGCTCGCTCGACCTGGAGGACTCCGTCGCCCTCGTCGAACAGGCGTCCCCGTCCTACTCCACCGTCGCCCGCGACACGACGGCCATCTCCGTACTGGAGACCGACACCGAGGTCCCCTGGGGCGACGGCCGCCTGTGCTACGGCTCCGTCGAGGTCACCAACCAGGTCGTCTCCTTCCTGCGCCGACGGCTGATCACGGGCGAAGTCCTCGGCGAGACCAAGCTCGACCTCCCTCCTCGTACGCTGCGCACGCGCGCGGTGTGGTGGACCGTCACCGAGGACCAACTCGACGAGGCCCGGATCAACCCGGAGATCCTCGGCGGCGCGCTGCACGCCGCCGAGCACGCCTCGATCGGCCTGCTGCCCCTGTTCGCGACGTGCGACCGATGGGACATCGGCGGTGTGTCGGTCCCGCTCCACCCCGACACGCTGCTCCCCACGGTCTTCGTCTACGACGGCCACCCCGGCGGCGCGGGCTTCGCCGAGCGCGCCTTCCACACGGCCCGCGCCTGGCTCACCGCGACCCGCGAGGCCATCGCCTCCTGCGAGTGCGAGGCGGGCTGCCCGTCCTGCATCCAGTCCCCCAAGTGCGGCAACGGCAACGACCCCCTGCACAAGCGGGGAGCGGTACGCCTCCTCACCACACTGCTGCGGGGCGCGCCGGGAGAGACGGAGGGGGCGCCGACGACACAGGGAGCCAACTCGGTGGCGGAGGAGCCCGGTGACGGGGCTGTGGTCGTGGCCGTGGCCGGTGAGCCTGATGGCGGGCCGGTGGCGGCGGATTCGTCAGGCTCAGCGGGCTCAGCGGGCTCAGCGGGCTCAGCGGGCTCAGCGGGCTCAGCGGGCTCAGCGGGCTCAGCGGGCGATCATGGGTCGCGCGGAGCTGATGCCGGTCTGTCCGCCTCCGGTGGGGCGAGCGGCTGAGGAGCAGTCCGCCCCGTCGGGACGGCCGGTCCCGCGCGCGCCCTGACCTCCGCGGCGAAGGGACCCCGCCCCGACGCCGCCGTCACGTCCGACACCTCGCCCATCACCGCGCACCGCGCCAACCGGACACCCTGTGCCCGAGCCACCCGCTCGGCCCGAGCGCAAGCCGCCGTTGCGCCCTCCGCCCAGTGGTCGGCGGCGGACAGCGCTGCGAGATCCGCACCGCCCGCCGCCCGGTGCCGCGTCACCACGGCCTGCCCCAGGGCGAGCACCGCCCCGAACACGACACACAGCACGGCGACGGCTGCCACGCTCCAGACGGTGGCGGAGCCCCGATCGGCACCCCGATCGGCACCCCGATCGGCACCCCGACCGGCACTCAGACCGGAACGGACCGCCCGCCATCGCCCCCGCGACCTGCGCCCACCACCGCATCGCCTGCTCACGGCGCCTCCCCCACGCTCTCCTCCGCCGATGCCACGGCCTCCTCCCGTACCTCGAAGGGGAGCCCCCTCAACAGCGGCGGCCTGGCCACGACGACCACACGCACCTCGCCCTCCTCACGGGTGACGCTGACCTCCGCACCCCGTGGGGCCGCGTCCCGTGCCACCTCGACCACCGTGCCCGGGGGATCCTGCCGTGCCGCGGCGCGGGCACCCGTCCGGGCCGCGTCCACGCACTGGATCTGTGCCGCCACCACGAGCAGCCCCCACACCAGCGCCATCGCGAACATCACCAGCACGGGCAGGACGACGGCCGACTCCGCGGTCACGAAACCCCGGTCCGCGCCCCGGCCCACCCAACGCCCCGGCCATGCCCTCCGCTCACATCCGCGCATCGAGCGCCCGCTTCACGATGGCCTGCAACTCCGCGCTGACCTGCCCGCTCGTCACGACCTTGTAGAGCACCACCGCGAACGCCACCGCCGCGACGATCCCCATGGCGTACTCGGAGGTGACCATCCCGTCGTCCCTCCGCGCCGCCACCCGCGCCCACGCCCGCACTGCCATGGCTCGCATCCGTGCCCGTACCACCCTGTGCATCTGAACCCCCGTACTTTCCGGTCCCGTTGAACCGGTCATGTGCCGGTGAACCCGCCTTGCGCCGGTCACCGAGTCCGCTGTTCCGTGTCTGATACGCCAGTTGCGCCGAAGTGGCTGATTCCGCCCCTCACGCACCCGCGGCAAACCGCTCCGCGACTCCTCTCACCCGCCCGCCCCGCCTCCGCCGGCTCCTTCGCACCTCCTCGCCTCCGGTTTCCCACGGCGCCTCCGCCACCGTCCCGCCCGGCGCTGAGGCCCCGTCACCTTCCACCCCCGCCCAGCGCTCCGCCCGCGAGCCCGATGACCACGGGCGCGACGCCGATCGCAATGAACGCCGGCAGGAAGCAGAGCCCCACCGGGGCGGTCACCATGACGGCCGCCCGCCTCGCCCGCTCCGTCGCCGCCCGTCCCCAGTCGGCGCGGGCGTCCGCGGCCAGCCGGGCCACCGGGCTCGCCGCGGGAAGACCCGACACATCGGCCCGCTCCAGCAACCGGGCCAGCCCCCGGGCCTTCGGCATCGACGCCAGCCGCTGCCACGCGGCACCCGGCTCACTCCCGAGTCTGACCTCCGCCGCGCCTCGGGCCAGCGCATCCCCGACCGGGCCGCCCAGTGCCTCGCCGACAGCCTGTGCGGCGACGACCGGTCCCGCCCCAGCGGCGATACAAGCCGCCAACAGATCTGCGGCGAGCGGCAGTTGCCCGGTCACCTCGTCGGCGTCCGGTTCCGCCGACGCAGCCTCAACCGTCCGCCGTCGGCTCCACAGGCAGAGCCCACTCCCGGCGGCACACCCCACGACCAGACCCGCGACTCCCCCGACCAACGCCCAACCAGCCGCGACGACCGCCACGACGGGCGTCCACCTTCGTGCGGCCCGCAGCACCTCCACCCGCTGTCGAGCCCGCGTCACGTCGCCGATCGCCAGCAACCCCGTCAGCCGACGCCGAGTCCGCCGTTCCTGCCGGACCGTCGTGGCCCATCGCAGCAGCCAGCCGACCAGCAGGGTCACGACCGCCACTGTCCCCAGCCTGTGGAAAACCTCCCCGCTCATCCGCTCACCCTTCTCACGGCCCCCGGCCGCCCTCGCGTCGTCACGCCGCCTCCGCTCCCCGCACGATCCGCGCGGCCCACCACATCCCCAGCCCTTCCAGCAGCCCGCCGATCAGCAGGCAGCCCAGCCCCGCGCCCGTGTGCAGCAGCACCCGCAGCGGGTTCGCGCCCATGGCGGCGCCGAGCGCCAACCCCAGGACCGGCAGCCCCGCGAGCATCACCACCGTCGAGCGTGCTCCCGCCAACTGCGCTCGCAGATCAGCGCGTTGATCCCGCTCGGCGCGTAACGCCCCTTCCAGCCGGTCGAGTCCGTCCGCGAGTCCGGCGCCCTGGTCCACGGCAACCCGCCAGCACGCGGCCAGTCCGGAGAGCCCCTCGGCGCCGGGCCGCCGCGCCGAGGAGGCCAGCGCGCCCTGTACGTCTCCGCCGAACCGCGCCGCCGCGAGCACCGCGGACCGCGTCTCACCGAGCCCGTCGGAGTCCCGTGCCGCCCGCTGCAACGCCTCGCCCGGATGCCGGCCCGCCCGCACTTCGCCCGCGATGGCCGCGCACAGCGCGATCACCGCCTCCCCGCGGCTGTCCCGCGCCTTCCGCGCGTCCCGGACCGCGCGCGCCCGTCGCAGGAGCGGCACCCCGGCCGCCCCCGCGACGACCGGCAGTACCGACGTCCCCAGGACCGCCAGCACCGCCCCGGCTGCCAACGCCCACCACTCGGCCCGCAGGCGCCCGCGCAGTAGGCGCAGTTCCCGCACCCGCCTCCGCCGCCCCGGCGGTCCCGCGCCCACGGCGGCACCGCCCGCCAACAGCAGCCGCGCCCGCCGAGCCCCCGAGCCCGGCCCGTCCAGCAGGCACAACGCCGCCCCGAGACACAGCGCCGCCGCACCCGACGCCACCTCACCCACGCGAACCCCTTCCCCGCACCTCGTCGTCCTCGCCGTAGACCGCGCTCTCGGCGCCGGCCTCTCTCTCGTCCCGAAGGGCCCCCGCGGACCGAAGCAGCCCCCGCAGCCGCTCCCACCCGCGCTCCGACACGAACCCCCGCGCGCCCCACCGCAGTGCGGGCACCGTCCGCACCAGCCCCGAGGGGTCCCGTTCCAGCACATGCACCTCGGCGATCCGCCGACGACCGCTCGCGTCCCTGACCAGATGGATGACGACGGACAACGCGGCCGCCAACTGGCTGTGCAGCGCCGCTCGATCGAGCCCGGCGGCCGTGCCCAGCGCCTCCAGGCGGGCCGGGACCCCGGCCGCGGCGTTGGCGTGGACGGTCCCGCAGCCCCCTTCGTGGCCCGTGTTCAACGCGGCCAGCAAATCGAGGACTTCGATTCCGCGCACCTCGCCCACGACCAACCGGTCCGGCCGCATCCGCAGCGCCTGCCGCACCAGGTCCTCCAGCGTGACCAGCCCCGCGCCCTCCTGATTGGCGGGTCTGCTCTCCAGCCGTACGACATGGGGATGGTCCGGCCTCAGCTCGGCGGAGTCCTCCGCGAGCACGATCCGCTCACCCGGCCCCACCAGCCCGAGCAACGCGCTGAGCAGCGTCGTCTTCCCACTGCCCGTGCCCCCGCTGATGAGAAAGGACAGCCGCGCCTCGACCAGGGCTCGCAGCACCCGGTCCCCGCCCGGCGGCACCGTGCCCGCCTCGACCAGTTCGCCGAGCGTGAAGGCCCGGGGCCGCACGACCCGCAGCGACAGGCACGTGCAGCCGACGGCGACGGGCGGAAGTACCGCGTGCAGCCGGGTTCCGTCCGGGAGCCGGGCGTCCACCCAGGGGCGCGCGTCGTCCAGGCGCCGGCCGGCCACCGCCGCGAGGCGTTGCGCGAGACGCCGTACGGCCGCCGCGTCCGCGAAGCGCACCGAGGTCGGTTCCAGCCCCCGGCCGCGGTCCACCCAGACCCGGTCCGGGGCCGACACCAGCACATCCGTGACGGCGGGGTCGGCGAGCAACGGCTCCAGCGGGCCGCTGCCGACCAGTTCGGATCTCAACTGATCTGCCGCTCCCAGGATTTCGGCGTCCCCGAGCACCCTGCCCTGCTCCCGCAGCGCCTGTGCCACGCGTGCCGGAGTCGGTTCCGCCCCGCTCTCGGCCAGCCGCTGCCGGACCCCGTCGAGCAGCCCGGTCGGCATCCCCTCCGCGACCGACGCGCCGCCGGGCGCCCATTCCCCGGCACGCGCGCGCTCCTGCCCCGCCGGCCCGCCGTACGCCCATCCCGGCCGCCCGGCACGAGCCCCGCCGTGCGCTCCTACCCCACCGGGCGGTACGGGCCCGGCCGCCTCCGGACGTCGCCCGCCCGCCGAGGCGCCCTCGGCGGCGATCACCCGCACCGCGCCGCCGCCCGACCACCACCGCGCGGGTCCTGCCTTCGCCGAACCGTCCGCCGCCCTCCTCACCGGTTCGAGCCCCGCGGCCGCCGCCCCGCCGCCCTCGTCCGCCGGAACGCCCTTCACCCCCGCCGAACCTTCCGCCTCGCCGACCGAGCGCTCCGCGACATCAGCCCCGAACGCCGCATTTGCCCCACGCGCCCGTCCAGCCGCCAAGTCCGGCCTCACGTCGCCCTCGCCTCAAGCACTGCGCGCTCCCAGAACTCCCGGCAGAACCGTGCCAGCGGTCCCCGGCCCGCCGCACCCGGCGGTTCCCTGCCGTCGTGCGGACGCAGCAGCCCCGGCTCCACCGGAACCTCGCCCACCAGCGGCAGATCCAGCAGCCGGGCCACCTCGCGGTCGTCGAGGCCGGGCGCGTAGGGCCCCCGGACCGCGAGGCGCAGATCGCGCAACAGCAGACGGACCGCGGAGGCCATCTGGCGGGCCGCCGCGACGGCCCTCAGTTCCGCGGGGACGACGAGGAGTCCGACGTCGATCTGGGCGAGAGCCTCGGCGACGCCGTCGTCGAGGCGGCGGGGCAGGTCCACGACGACCGTGCCGCCCCGGCGCCGGGCGGCGGCCAGCACCGCCCGCATCGCCTGCGGCGGGACGGCCAAGCATTCGCCGCGGTCCCAGCTCAGGACCCGCAACGAGTGCAGTCTCGGCAGCGACTCCTCCAGGGCACCGCTGCCGAGCCGCCCCCGCGAGCCGGCGAACGCGGGCCAGCGCAGGCCCTGGACCGCCTCGCCGCCCAGGGCGACGTCGAGTCCGCCGCCCAGCGGGTCGGCGTCCACGAGCAGCGTGCGCAGTCCCTCCCGCGCCGCGGTGACGGCGAGGGCACACGCGAGCGTGGACGCCCCGGCACCGCCCCGGCCCCCGATGACGCCGACGGTGAGGGCGGGCCGACCGACGCCCTCGGCGACATCGGCGATGCGGTCGACCAGCCACTGTTCGCCGTCGGGCAGCATCAGCACATGGTCGGCGCCGATCTCGACGGCCCGGCGCCACACACCCGAGTCGTCCTGGTCACGGCCCACGAGGACCACATCGCGTCTGCGCACGGCGCCGCGCACCCGCCGTGCGGCGTCGTCGCCGACCAGCACGAGTGGTGCGGTCTCCCAGCTTCCGCGGGATGCGGGCACCCCGTGGTGGACTTCGGGTGTCGCCCCGGCCGCCGCGCACAGGCGCAGCAGGTCGTCGAGCAGATCGGCGTCCTCGGTGACGATCAGTGGCTTGCCCGGCCGCCCGGAGGCGGGCGCGGGCGGATCGTGTGTGACGGCTGCGGTCACGGTGTCCGTCCCCCTTCTGTGCATCCCTCGCGCGGCCCCGTGGACCCCGCGATTCCCGAACATGTGAAGAACCGGTAAGCGGTCTCCATATGAGCGGCCGATACGAACCGGCCAAACACCCCCGACTAACCGGAACCGGCCATGAACTCCGTTCGCCCGGGGCGTGTCTGGAATCACCGTGCCGCGATCCCGGAAATCGTGTGGATCTTGGTCGATAACTGTGGACAACTTGGGAGTTGTGGATATCGGCATCACCCGAACCGGTGAGCCCCCTACCGGCACCCGTGCGGCTGCCGCAGAGCGGAGCCGCCGCTACACAGAGTCACCGATCATGGGCGCACAGAAGAAGCGGACGCGAACACGTCGCTCCGCACCGGCATCTGCGTCAGAAACAGAAAAACCACCCCGGACATGCGACGACCCCCGCCGGGGGGGAGAGCGGGGGTCGTCTCCACGGCCGACTCGGGGGGGGAGGAGTCGGACCGGGTTAGCACGGTCGCGAACGATCCGTGACTTCCATGGTGTACCCGAGAGCCTTCTCAGGCAAACCCACGCGCCCACCTTACGCCGAATGGGCTGCGCCTATGCTCGGGAGCGTGGAAAACCACTCCTTGCCCCGCACAGCCGCCTTCTTTGACCTGGACAAGACGGTCATTGCGAAGTCGAGCACCCTCACGTTCAGCAAGTCGTTCTACCAAGGCGGTCTGATCAACCGCCGGGCCGCCTTGCGTACCGCATATGCCCAGTTCGTCTTCCGCGTGGGCGGTATGGACCATGACCAGATGGAGCGCACTCGCGAGTACCTGTCCACACTCGTCCGCGGCTGGAACGTCCAGCAGGTCAAAGAGCTCGTCGCCGAGACGCTGCACGACCTGATCGACCCGATCATCTACGACGAGGCCGCGTCCCTCATCGAGGAGCACCACACCGCCGGCCGGGACGTCGTGATCGTGTCGACCTCCGGCGCCGAGGTGGTCGAACCCATCGGTGAACTGCTGGGCGCCGACCGCGTCGTGGCCACGCGCATGGTCGTCGGCGACGACGGCTGCTTCACCGGCGAGGTGGAGTACTACGCGTACGGCCCGACGAAGGCCGAGGCGATCAAGGAACTCGCGGCGTCGGAGGGCTACGACCTGGCCCGCTGCCACGCCTACAGCGACTCGGTCACCGACCTGCCGATGCTCCAGGCCGTCGGGCATCCGCACGCCGTGAACCCCGACCGCGCGCTGCGCCGCGAGGCCGTCGCGCGCGGGTGGCCGATTCTCGACTTCAACCGCCCGGTCCGGCTCAAGCAGCGCATCCCGTCCTTCTCGGTTCCACCGCGCCCCGCACTGGTCGCGGCGGCGGCCATAGGGGCGGCCGCGGCCACGGCGGGCCTCGTCTGGTACGCGAGCCGGCGCCGCGCGGCGCCGGTCTGACCGCCGCCCGGACAGCAGGCCGGCGGTGCCGCCCAGGCGGCCCGGCCGGCCTTCGGCGCCCTGCGCGCCACAGCCGGTAAAGCCATGCCCGTTTAGCGCAGTTTTGCGCGCAATAGTAAAGAAGTGCGGCAGGGTCTTCCGCTTGCCGGAGTCCAGGAGTACAAAGGACACAACGGCCCGCGAGACCAAGGACATCCGAGAGGATCACCTTTACTACGCATTTCGGCCCCACGGACCGCGCATGAACACTGGGCACCCACGCGACGTCGACCCGTCGATTACGGGCCAGCCGCACCAGGTGACGGGCAAAGTTCCCGACCTGATGGGCACCATTCCGAGGACGCTTGGTAACCCGGTGAACATGCCAGCGGCGGTACGAATCCTCGTACCGCCGCATCTTTTGCTGACCGTGGCCGCCCCCTCTCGCGCTTCGTGACACAGAGACTTCCGTGCCCTTGTCGCGAGACCGCCGCGCGGCTGCCCGCGGTATCCCTTGTGAGGCCCTGGAGTTTTTCCGCGGCTTACGACTGTTCCGGCCGCCGGTCAGGCCGCTCCGCGCTGCAGGGCCTCGCAGACCGCCGTCGACTCGCGCGCCCCGAGTTCGATCGCCCTGCCGCAGTGGGAGATCCACGCGCCCACACCCTCGGGCGTGCCGGAGACGTACCCGTCGAGCGCCGCCAGGTAGGCCGCACGGCCCAGTTCGGCGTGCCCCACCTCGGCAGCGCACACGGACTTCGGATCGAGACCGCTGCCGACCAGTACGATCCGCTCGGCGGCGCGCGCCACCAGGCCGTTGTGCGACGTGAAGGGGCGCAGGGCGAGCAGTTCGCCGTGCACGACGGCGGCCGTCACCAGCGCGGGCGCCGTACCGCCGACGACGACCAGCTCGGACAGACCCTCCAGGCGGCCGTTCACCTCGGAGGCGCCCGGCAACGGCAGCTCGATCAGCGGCTCTTCCACCGACTCGCCGCCCTGCCGCGGGCGCCCCACCCGGTCGTCCGCGCTCGCGGCCGCCACCAGATGCAGCCGGGCGAGCACCCGCAGCGGCGACTGCCGCCAGATGGACAGCAGTTGGCCCGCCTCCGCCGTAAGCCGCAGGGCGGCGCCGACCACGCGGGCCTCGTCGTCACCGCTGAAGTCGGTACGGCGGCGCACCTCTTCGAGCGCCCAGTCGGCTCCGGACAGCGCCGCCGAACCGCGCGAACCGCGCAGGGCCGCCTCGGAGGTGACCTCGTTGCTTCGGCGCCGCATGACCCGGTGCCCGTACACCCGGTCCACGGCCTTGCGTACGGACTCCACGGCCCGGGGGACGCCGGGCAGTGACCCGAGAGCCGCGAGCGGATCGGCGGACGCGCCTGTCGTACTCATGAGTAAGACACTACGCGCCCGCCTGGCCCCGCAGGCCGCCGCCCGCCTCGCACCCGCCCTGACCTGCACCCTCGCGGCAACCTCACCCCTCCCCGGGCCTCCGCCGCCAGCCCCGCCCCGCCCGACCCCCCGCGCCTCGAACGGGTGACCCCCCACCCCGCATCCACCACGCAGGGAAATGACAGCACTACTCTTAGTGAACATGAAAATTGCTTTCGTCGGGAAGGGCGGCAGCGGCAAGACGACCCTGTCGTCCCTCTTCGTCCGGCACCTCACTGCCGCCGGCGCACCGGTCGTCGCCATCGACGCCGACATCAACCAGCACCTGGGCGCCGCACTCGGCCTCGACGAGGCGGACGCCGCCGCGCTGCCCGCGCTGGGTGAGCGGCTTCCGCTCATCAAGGACTACCTGCGCGGCGCCAATCCGCGCATCGCCTCCGCCGCGGAGATGATCAAGACGACACCGCCCGGCAGGGGATCGCGTCTGCTGCGGGTGGTCGAGAAGAACCCGGTGTACGACGCCTGCGCCCGGCCGGTGGAACTCGACGGCGGCGCCGTCCGTTTGATGGTCACCGGCCCTTTCACGGACTCCGATCTCGGAGTCGCCTGCTACCACTCCAAGACCGGAGCGGTGGAGTTGTTCCTGAACCATCTGGTGGACGGCCCCGACGAATACGTCGTGGTCGACATGACCGCGGGCTCGGACTCTTTCGCCTCCGGGATGTTCACCCGCTTCGACATCACGTTCCTCGTCGCCGAGCCGACCCGGAAGGGGGTCTCCGTCTACCGCCAGTACGCCGAGTACGCCCGCGACTTCGGGATCGCCCTCAAGGTCGTCGGCAACAAGGTGCAGGGCCAGGACGACCTCGACTTCCTCCGCGCCGAGATCGGGGACGACCTGCTGGAGACCGTGGCGCACTCGGACTGGGTGCGCGCCATGGAGAAGGGCCGGCCGCCCCGGTTCGGTCTCCTGGAGGACGTCAACCGCCGTGCCCTGGACCGGTTGCGGAGGGCCGCGGACCAGACGTACGCGTCCCGGGACTGGGAGCGGTACACCCGGCAGATGACCCACTTCCACCTGAAGAACGCCCACTCCTGGGGGAACGAGCGGACGGGGGCCGACCTGGCGGCTCAGATCGACCCCGGGTTCGTCCTGGGCGAGGACCACGGTGTCCCCTCCGCCGCCGGCTCCGCCCGCACCGCCTGCGGGTTGGCGGCCGACTCCGCAAGCATGCCTACGGTTTGACGGCCGGTGCCCCCGGTACGCCCCTCGGGGCCGGTGCCGAGGGGCCGGACAGGAAGGACGCCCAGCCCTGCTTCGGGGCCTCACCGACCGTGAGGGTGCGCAGCTTCTTGAGGACCGCCGGGTCCTGGGCGTCCAGCCAGTCGGCCAGTTGGCGGAAGGACACACAGCGCACGTCGGGCTTGTTGCAGACACTTCGCACGACCTGTTCCACGGCACGCATGTAGGTGCCGCCGTTCCAGGACTCGAAGTGGTTGCCGATGATCAGGGGCGCGCGGTTGCCGTCGTAGGCGCGACTGAAGCCCATGAGCAGGCCGTCGCGCATCTGGTCGCCCCAGAGGCCGTGCTTGGCGGGGTCGCCCTGGCTGGTGGCGCCCGACTGGTTGACCATGAAGTTGTAGTCCATGGTCAACTGCTCGTAGGTGTGGCCGGGGAACGGCACGAGCTGCATCGACAGGTCCCACATGCCCTGCTTCTCGGTGGGCCAGACCTGGTTGTTGACACCGCTGGAGTCGTAGCGGAAGCCCATCTCCCGAGCGGCCTTCACGAAGTTGGTCCTGCCTTCCAGGCAGGGCGTGCGGGCGCCGATCAGCTCCTTGTCGTAGTCGAACGGCAGGGGCGCCGCCTGTGCCATTCCGGTGCTGGTCTTCCAGGACTTCACGAACCGTTTCGCCTGGGAGATCTCGTCCTTCCACTCCTTCACCGACCATTCGCCGACACCGCCGCCGCTGCCGCAGAAGTGCCCGTTGAAGTGGGTGCCGACCTCGTTGCCCTCCAGCCACGCGAGGCGCAGTTGCTCCGCGGTGTCGGCGATGCCCCGCTGGTCGTTGAAGCCGATGTCGGAGCGGCCCGGGGAGTGCTGCGGCGGACGGTACTGGTCGCGCTTGTCCTCGGGCAGCATGTACACGCCGCTGAGGAAGTACGTCATCGTCGCGTTGTTCTCCCGGGCGACCTTGCGGAAGTGGGAGAAGAGCTTCTGGCTGTCCTCGCCGGCGCCGTCCCAGGAGAAGACCACGAACTGCGGCGGCTTCTGCCCCGGCTTCAGCCGCTCCGGTCGCGGCAGCCGCGGCTGGGCGCCGGTATACGCGGTGGAGCCGTCTCCGATCACGCGGATCGCGCTCTTCGGCGCGGGCGCCACCGGCTTCTGCTTCTGCGGCCCCGATGCGGCCCGTCCGGCCTCGTCGGCGCCGATGCCGCACGCGGCGAGTGACGTGACGCAGAGGGCGGCGAGCGCGGCGCCCGCGGCGATCCCGCGCGGGCCGGTGACGGTACCCGCGCCGGGGCCCCGGCGGCGGGCTGCGATCACGCGGAGAACAGCGATCCTGCGGGTGGCGGCCATGCTCCGTCCACCTTCTTCCTTCTCTCGGGCTCTTCTCGGGCTCTTCTCGGGCGCCTGTCGGTGCTCTGTCGGTGCCCTTCCCGGTGGCTCCTCCGTGCCTTTTCGGGCTTCTCTCGGGCTTCTCTCGGGTCTCTCTCCGGGTGCCGACAGCGCCGTCAAAGTCGCATGAGACAGAGAAGGAATTAGTACGACAAGCCGACTAATCGACCACATCACTCTCTAGAGGGATTCATTCGTCCATTTGCTCGTAAAGCATATTCCGGACCTTTACTCTGCATTACGATCCGTTTACCGATTGTTGCCGCAATCCCGCCGCTGCACGCCGTGACCACACGGCCGCGACCCACTCCTCGCCGAGAAGCGCGGGGACCCCCCACAACCGCGACCGCGCTGCCCCGGAGGAGACGGGAAACATGACAGCCTTCGTCCCTGCCCGCACCGACCGCCCCGACCGTGAGAAGCGGTTTCACGAGCCCCACAGCCCGCCGCCGCGCCGCCGCGGTCTCGCGGGCGCGGACGTGTCCGCCTCCGTCGCGGTCTTCCTGATCGCCCTCCCCCTCTCCCTGGGAATCGCCCTCGCCACCGGCGCACCCCTCCAGGCCGGCCTGGTCGCCGCGGCCGTCGGCGGCGTCGTCGCCGGGCGGCTCGGCGGGTCCGCGCTCCAGGTCAGCGGCCCCGCGGCCGGACTCACCGTCGTCACGGCCGAACTCATCCAGCGCTACGGATGGCGTACGACCTGTGCCATCACGGTGCTCGCCGGACTCGCCCAGCTCGGCCTCGGCCTGCTGCGCGTGGCGCGCACCGCGCTCGCCGTCAGCCCCGCCATCGTGCACGGCATGCTCGCCGGCATCGGTGTCACCATCGCCGTCGCACAGCTGCACATCGTCCTGGGCGGCACCCCGCGCAGCTCGGTCCTGGAGAACCTGCACGAGCTTCCTGCCCAGTTGGCCGTCGTCCGCCCCGCCGCGATCTCGGTGAGCGTGCTCACGCTCGCCCTGCTCATGCTCTGGCCACGGCTGCCGGGACGCGCCGGACTCATGCTGCGCAAGGTGCCCGCGCCGCTCGTGGCCGTCGCGGTCGCGACCTCGACCGCCTCGCTCGCCGGGCTGAGCCTGCCGAAGGTGGACCTGCCGTCGTGGAGCAGTCACGCCCTGGCCTCGCTGCCCGAGGGTCCGGTGCTCGGGCTGGTCGCCGCCGTGCTGACCATCACGCTGGTGTGCAGCGTGCAGTCGCTGCTCGGCGCGGTCGCCGTGGACAAGCTGGTCGCCGGACGGCCCGAGCTCTCCGCCCGCGTCGGCCGCTCCGACCTGGACAGGGAGCTGCTCGGGCAGGGTGCAGCCAACGTGGTCTCCGGCACCCTCGGCGGACTGCCGGTCGCCGGCGTGGCCGTGCGCAGTTCCGCCAATGTCCAAGCGGGTGCCGTCAGCCGGAACTCCACGATGCTGCACGGCGTTCTCGTAGTGATCGCCGCGCTGCTGATGGTCCCGGTCCTGGAGTTCATCCCGCTCGCCTCGCTCGCCGCCCTGGTGATGGCTGTCGGCATCCAGATGGTGTCCCTGCACCACATCCGCACGGTGACCCGCCATCGCGAAGTGCTCGTCTACGCCGTCACCACCCTCGGCGTGGTCTTCCTCGGCGTCCTGGAAGGCGTCGCGCTGGGGATCGGCATGGCCGTCGCGGTCGCCCTGCACCGCCTCACCCGCACCCGCATCACCCACGACGAGAAGGAGGGGGTCCACCACGTCAGAGTGCGAGGGCAGTTGACGTTCCTCGCCGTGCCCCGGCTCAGCCGGGCCCTGCATCTCGTGCCCCAGGGCGCCCATGCCGTCGTGGAGTTGGACGGGTCGTTCATGGACCACGCGGCCTACGAGTCCTTGCAGGACTGGCAGAACACCCAGGCCGCGCACGGCGGCACCGTCGAGCTGGTCGGCCGCAGATCGGGCGTCCGCATCGGTGAGCCGGCGGGAGCGGTGCGACTCCATCTCGACGCGGGGACGGCGACGGCCGAGCCGACCGGCTGCCGATGCCACCCCTGGACGCCCTGGCGCAACCACCAGTGCGAGATCCCGCACGCGGACCCGGCCCGCGACACCCGACCGGGGTGGCGCGAGAAGGGTCCAGGGGCCGAGGACGAGGACGACCACGACAGCACGGGAAGGAGGTCGGCCGACACCGGACGCCCCGCCGCAGCCACCGACCCTGCCGACAGGCCGGAAGCCTCCGCGGCGACCGCCACCACCGGCGCCTCCGCCGAACCCACCACACCCGCCGCCCCTGCCGGACCCACGGGCCCCACAGACCCCACGAGTCCTGCCCGTCCCGCCCGTCCCGCCGGTCTGTCCGGTGGCGACGGTGACGGAGCCGGTGGTTCCCAGGCGGGCCGGATGAGCGGGCACCAACTGGCCCGGGGCATCAGCGCGTTCCAGCGCAACACCGCCCCCCTGGTGCGCGGCGAGCTGGCGCGGCTGGCGCGCGAGGGACAGCAGCCTTCGCAGCTGTTCCTGACGTGCGCGGACTCACGGCTGGTGACGTCGATGATCACGTCCAGCGGTCCGGGCGACCTGTTCGTCGTGCGCAACGTCGGCAACCTCGTCCCGCCGCCCGGCCGGGAGAGCGGCGACGACTCGGTGGCGGCGGCCATCGAGTACGCGGTGGACGTGCTGCGGGTGCGGTCCGTCACGGTGTGCGGGCACTCGGGT
This sequence comes from Streptomyces zinciresistens K42, assembly GCF_000225525.1. GTDB lineage: Bacteria > Actinomycetota > Actinomycetes > Streptomycetales > Streptomycetaceae > Streptomyces > Streptomyces zinciresistens. Next base: position 46,237 of record NZ_AGBF01000008.1, read on the forward strand.
TGCGGGGCGATGCAGGCCCTGCTGGCCGCCGAGCCGGACGGCGCGCAGACCCCGCTCCGAAGATGGCTGCGGCACGGGCGGCCCAGTGTGGAGCGGATGTCCGACGACGGCCGCCCGTGGGCCAGGCTCGCCGGGCGGGCACCGGCCGACGCGGTCGAGCAGCTCTGCCTGACCAACGTGATCCAGCAGCTGGAGCACCTGCGCGCCCACGAGTCGGTGGCGCGCGCCCTGCGGGCGGGGGCGCTGGCGCTGCACGGGATGTACTTCCACGTGGGTGAGGCACAGGCGTATCTGCTCACGGAGACGGGCGACGACGAGGTGTTCGACCATGTCGGGGTGGCCGGCCTGTCCGTGTGAGACGGCGGGGGAGGGAGACGGAGGTGTGGCCCCGCCCCGGTGCGGGGCCGCGTGCCGTCGCGGGGTCGCGCCTCGCCGAGCCGCCCGTCGCGGGACCCGCGCCGTACGGCCCCCGGGGGCGATCCGTGTCGCGGCCGGACCCGGCAGGGAAGGGGAAAGGAGTCGCAGACCTGAACCGCGCCCGTCCGGCGTCCGTGGGAACGAGTGACCGCGGCGACAGAAGCAGCTCAGGACCCGTTGCCCGACAGGTCTAAACCAATTTTCCGCCGACCCTTGTCATCGGGCCCCCCGGTCTGATGAGCTGTGGCCTGGGACACAACGGACACCCTGGGAAAGGGAGATGTCGTGAGCAACGAAAGCCTGGCCAACCTGCTGAGGGAAGAGCGCAGGTTCGCACCCCCCGCCGACCTGGCCGCCCACGCCAACGTCACGGCGGAGGCGTATGAACAGGCCAAGGCTGACAGGCTAGGCTTCTGGGCCGCGCAGGCCCGTCGGCTGACCTGGGCCAAGGAGCCGGCGGAGACGCTGGACTGGTCGAACCCGCCGTTCGCCAAGTGGTTCAAGGACGGCGAGCTCAACGTCGCGTACAACTGCGTCGACCGGCACGTCGAGGCCGGGCACGGCGACCGGGTGGCCATCCACTTCGAGGGCGAGCCGGGCGACAGCCGCGCCGTCACCTACGCCGAGCTGAAGGACGAGGTCTCCAAGGCCGCCAACGCCCTGCTGGAGCTGGGAGTCCGCAAGGGCGACCGGGTCGCGGTCTACATGCCGATGATCCCCGAGACGGCGGTCGCGATGCTGGCCTGCGCACGTATCGGCGCCGCGCACTCGGTCGTCTTCGGCGGCTTCTCGGCGGACGCCCTCGCCACCCGGATCCAGGACGCGGACGCCAAGGTCGTCATCACCTCCGACGGCGGCTACCGGCGCGGCAAGCCCTCCGCGCTCAAGCCGGCCGTCGACGACGCCGCCGACAAGGCGGGCAACGTCGAGCACGTGCTCGTGGTCCGCCGCACCGGCCAGGACGTCGCCTGGAACGACAGCCGCGACGTGTGGTGGCACGAACTCGTGGACCGGCAGTCCACCGCGCACACCCCGGAGGCGTTCGAGGCCGAGCAGCCGCTCTTCATCCTCTACACGTCGGGCACGACGGGTAAGCCGAAGGGCATCCTGCACACCTCCGGCGGCTACCTCACCCAGACCGCCTACACCCACCACGCGGTCTTCGACCTCAAGCCGGAGACCGACGTCTACTGGTGCACCGCCGACGTCGGCTGGGTCACCGGGCACTCGTACATCGTCTACGGACCGCTCGCCAACGGCGCGACGCAGGTGATGTACGAGGGCACCCCGGACACCCCGCACCAGGGCCGCTTCTGGGAGATCGTGCAGAAGTACGGGGTGACGATCCTGTACACGGCGCCGACCGCCATCCGCACGTTCATGAAGTGGGGGGACGACATCCCCGCCAAGTTCGACCTCTCCTCGCTGCGCGTCCTCGGCTCCGTCGGTGAGCCGATCAACCCCGAGGCATGGGTCTGGTACCGCAAGAACATCGGCGGCGACCGCACCCCGGTCGTCGACACCTGGTGGCAGACCGAGACCGGCGCGATGATGATCTCGCCGCTGCCGGGCGTGACCGAGGCCAAGCCCGGCTCGGCGCAGCGCCCGCTGCCCGGCATCTCCGCAACCGTCGTCGACGACGAGGCCAGCGAGGTGCCCGACGGCGGTGGCGGCTACCTGGTCCTGACCGAGCCGTGGCCGTCGATGCTGCGCACCATCTGGGGCGACGACCAGCGCTTCCTCGACACGTACTGGTCGCGTTTCGAGGGCAGGTACTTCGCGGGCGACGGGGCGAAGAAGGACGACGACGGCGACATCTGGCTGCTGGGCCGCGTCGACGACGTGATGCTCGTGTCCGGGCACAACATCTCGACCACCGAGGTGGAGTCGGCGCTCGTGTCGCACCCCTCGGTCGCCGAGGCGGCCGTGGTCGGCGCCGCGGACGAGACGACCGGGCAGGCCATCGTCGCGTTCGTCATCCTGCGCGGCACCGCCGCCGAGAGCGAGGACCTCGTCGGGGAGCTGCGCAACCACGTCGGTTCCACGCTCGGCCCGATCGCCAAGCCGAAGCGGGTGCTTCCGGTGGCCGAGCTGCCGAAGACCCGTTCGGGCAAGATCATGCGCCGGCTGCTGAGGGACGTCGCCGAGAACCGCCAGCTCGGCGATGTGACGACCCTGACGGACTCCGCCGTCATGGATCTCATCCAGGCGAAGCTCCCGACCGCGCCCAGCGAGGACTGAGGACGGCCCCGAGGGCATCCGGCGCCGGTGGCGCGCCGGATGCCCCGCCGTGCGTACGGCGGACGGGAACGGATGCGGCCCGCCGCGCCACCAGGTAAACTCGCTTAGGTAAACTAACCAAAACGCGTGATCCTCAGGTGCGCCGGGAAGTCTGGTCGGCAGTTTTTTCGTCCTGCCCACCGACCGGAGGTCTCCCCCGTGGCCGCGCCCCGCACCCCCGCCACCGCACGCAAGGTCCTCGGCCGGCTGTCCCTGCCGGAGCGGACGTACGTCGCGGACGCGCTGCGCACCGAGACCGTCGGCGGCGTGCTCCTGCTGGTGGCCGCCGTCGCCGCGCTCATCTGGGCCAACGTCCCCGCGCTCAAGGACAGTTACGAGGCCGTCAGCGACTTCCACCTCGGCCCCGCCGCCCTCGGCCTCGACCTGTCGATCCAGTACTGGGCCGCCAGCGGACTCCTCTCGCTCTTCTTCTTCGTCGCCGGAATCGAGCTCAAGCGCGAACTGGTGGCCGGCGACCTCAAGGACCCGAAGGCGGCCGCCCTTCCGGTCGCCGCCGCGCTCTGCGGCATGGCGGTACCCGCGCTGGTCTACACGCTCACCAACGTGAGCCAGGGCGGCTCGCTCGCCGGCTGGGCCGTCCCGACCGCCACCGACATCGCCTTCGCGCTGGCCGTACTGGCCGTCATCGGCACCTCGCTGCCCAGCGCCCTGCGCGCGTTCCTGCTGACGCTCGCCGTCGTCGACGACATGCTCGCAATCCTGATCATCGCGGTCTTCTTCACCTCCGACCTGAACTTCGCCGCGCTCGGCGGTGCCGCCGCCTGCCTGGCACTCTTCTGGTTCCTGCTGCGCGCGGGCGTACGCGGCTGGTACGTGTACGTCCCGCTGGCCCTGGTGATCTGGGCGCTGATGTACAACAGCGGCGTGCACGCCACCATCGCGGGCGTGGCGATGGGCCTGATGCTGCGCTGCACCCGGCGCGAGGGCGAGCAGCAGAGCCCCGGTGAGCGCATCGAACACCTCGTGCGCCCCCTGTCGGCCGGTCTGGCGGTGCCGTTGTTCGCGCTGTTCAGCGCCGGTGTGGCGGTCTCCGGCGGGGCGCTCGGCGAGGTGTTCACCCAGCCCGAGACGCTGGGTGTGGTCCTCGGCCTGGTGGTCGGCAAGACACTCGGCATCTTCGGCGGCACCTGGCTGACGGCACGCTTCACCCGGGCCTCGCTGAGCGAGGAGCTGAAGTGGGCCGACGTGTTCGCCGTGGCGACCCTCGCCGGCATCGGCTTCACCGTCTCCCTCCTCATCGGCGAACTCGCCTTCGCCGGCCGGGCCGCGCTGACCGACGAGGTGAAGGCCGCCGTCCTGCTCGGCTCGCTCATCGCGGCGACCACGGCGACCGTGCTGCTGAAGATCCGCAACGCCGAGTACCGCTCGCTGGTCGAGGCCGAGGACCGCGACGAGGACGCGGACGGCATCCCGGACATCTACGAGCAGGACGAGCCGGAGTACCACCTGCGGATGGCCGCCCTGCACGAGCGCAAGGCCGCCGAGCACCGCCGGCTCGCCGAGGAGAAACGCGCCGCGCGCCACGCGCTTGCCGAAGTGACGGGCAGGGCAGGCGAGGAGGGGCACCGTCGGGCATGATCTGACGGGACGGTACAAAAGACGGAACCGTACTCGGTCAGACACAAGACGGAACCGAACACGACGAGGGAGACCGCGATGAGCGCACCCGACGGCAGCCCGGTCGGCGCCGAACGCAGCATCGGACAGCTGTTCGCCTCGGCGACGACCGACTTGTCGGCACTGGTGCACGACGAGATCGCGCTGGCCAAGGCGCAGCTGAAGCAGGACGTCAAGCGCGGCGCGACGAGCGGCGGGGCGTTCTCGCTGGCCGGTGCCGTACTGGTGTTCTCCCTGCCGATGCTGAACTTCGCCCTCGCGTACGGCATCAGGACCTGGAGCAACTGGAACCTCGCGATCTGCTTCCTGCTGTCCTTCGCCGCGAACGTCCTCGTCGCCGCGGTGCTGGCGCTGATCGGCGTCGTCTTCGCGAAGAAGGCCAAGAAGGGCAAGGGCCCGCAGAAGGTCGCGGCCTCCGTGAAGGAGTCGGCGGGCGTCCTGCAGAACGCCAAGCCCCACCCGCGCCCCGTGACCAAGCCCGAGCTGGAGGACCGTGCGCCCGCGGCCATCGAGGCTGTGGCACGCTCGTCGTCATGACGGATCCCGCCGCCCCCGCGGCCCAGCCCCCTTCCTCGGTCGTACGACTGGACGGTCCCTGGACCCACCGGGACGTGGCCGCCAACGGCGCGCGCTTCCACATCGCCGAGATGGGCGACGGGCCGCTGGTGCTGCTGCTGCACGGCTTCCCCCAGTTCTGGTGGGCCTGGCGGCACCAGCTCCCCGCCCTCGCCGACGCGGGTTTCCGGGCCGTCGCCATGGACCTGCGCGGCGTCGGCGGCAGCGACCGCACCCCGCGCGGCTACGACCCGGCCAACCTCGCCCTCGACGTCACCGGCGTGATCCGCTCCCTGGGCGAGCCCGACGCCGCGCTGGTCGGCCACGACCTGGGCGGATATCTGGCGTGGACGGCGGCCGCGATGCGCCCCAAGCTCGTACGGCGGCTCGCGGTGGCGTCCATGCCGCACCCCCGGCGCTGGCGCTCGGCGATGCTCTCCGACGTCAAGCAGACCAGTGCGAGTTCCTACATCTGGGGGTTCCAGCGGCCCTGGATCCCCGAGCGCCGGCTCATGGCCGACGACGGTGCGCTGGTGGGCCGGCTGATCCGCGACTGGTCCGGCCCGCGGCTGCCGGACGACGACGCGGTGGAGACGTACCGCCGCGCGATCCGCATCCCCTCCACGGCGCACTGCTCGATCGAGCCGTACCGCTGGATGGTGCGCTCCCTCGCCCGCCCCGACGGCATCCAGTTCAACCGCCGGATGAAGCGGCCGGTCCGGGTGCCGACGCTGCATCTGCACGGATCGCTGGACCCCGTACAGCGCACCCGCAGCGCGGCGGGCTCCGGGGAGTACGTCGAAGCGCCTTACCGCTGGCGGCTGTTCGACGGTCTCGGGCACTTCCCGCACGAGGAGGACCCGGTGGCGTTCTCCACCGAACTCATCAACTGGCTGAAGGATCCCGAACCCGATCGGTGACCGTTCCGGCGCCCCCGGCATGCGGAACTGAACACGCGTACTACGAACGGCCAATTGCCTGGCGCATAGGCCAATTGGGGCCCTCGGCGGAGGTTATCGACCTTTGGGCGGGGGCAGACGTCGGTGTATGGGCTGGACGCACGACTACAGTGACGCAGCACGCAATCGCCGCTCGGCCAATGGGCTGAGCCCCCACCAGCGAGGCAGCACCCCGCAGACGGCGGGCGCCGATCTCCGCGTGGGCATTCCGCGTATCCTCCGCCGCCGGGCCCGCTGGGTCTCGGTACGACTGCGCCACCCGCGCGGCTGACGGGCCGCCGGCTCCCCCACCCTCGCCCGCCCCGGCTCGGGGCCGGTGCCGGGGAAGGTCGAGCCGGTGAACCCTCCCGGTCACGGCACTACATGGCACAGCTGTCGCTGTCCACCTGCTGGTTGGCGGTACGGCCCTTGGCGATGTCCTCGCGGATCTCGTCGGCGGTCAGCGCGTAGCCGGTGTCGGCGTCGTCGAGGGACTTGGCGAACACCACGCCGTAGACCTTGCCCTCGGGCGTGAGCAGCGGGCCGCCGGAGTTGCCCTGCCGCACGGTCGCGAACAGGGAGTAGACGTCGCGCCGCACGGTGCCGCGGTGGTAGATGTCGGGGCCGTTGGCCGGCAGGCGCCCGCGCACGCGCGCGGCGCGCACGTCGTACGAGCCGTTCTCCGGGAAGCCCGCGATGATCGCGCCGTCGCCGCTGCGGGCGCCGGTCGCGGTGAACCGCAGTACGGGGGCCTGGAGATCGGGCACGTCGAGCACCGCGATGTCGCGCTTCCAGTCGTACAGGACGACCGTCGCGTCGTACCTCCTGCCCTCGCCGCCTATCTGGACGGTCGGTTCGTCGACGCCGCCGACGACATGCGCGTTGGTCATCACCCGGCGCTGCGCGAAGACGAAGCCCGAGCCCTCCAGCACCTTGCCGCAACTGGTCGCCGTGCCCACGACCTTGACGATGGACCGCTGCGCGCGGGTGGCGACCGGGCTGCCCGCGAGGGCGGGGTCGGGGGGCTGGACCTCGTTGATGGGCTCGTTCGAGAACGGGCTGAAGACCTGCGGGAAGCCGTTCTGCGCGAGGACGGAGGAGAAGTCCGCGAACCAGGTGTCCGCCTGGGCCGGCAGCGCCCGCGCGACACCGAGCAGCACCTTGGAGTTGCGGACCTCCTTGCCGAGCGTCGGCAGCGTCGTGCCCGCGAGGGCCGAGCCGATGAGCCAGGCCACCAGGAGCATCGCGACGACGTTGACCAGGGCGCCGCCCGTGGCGTCCAGGGCGCGGGCCGGGGACCAGGTGATGTACCGGCGCAGCTTGCTGCCCAGATGGGTGGTCAGGGCCTGGCCGACGGAGGCGCAGACGATGACGACGACGACCGCGACGACCGCGGCCGTCGTGCTCACCTCGGCGTTGTCGGTGAGGGCGTCCCAGATGACCGGCAGGAGGTACACCGCGACCAGCCCGCCGCCGAGGAAGCCGATCACCGACAGGATGCCGACGACGAAACCCTGGCGGTAGCCCACGATCGCGAACCACACGGCGGCGACCAGCAACAGGATGTCCAGCACGTTCACCGTGTTCTAGCCTCGCCTCATCACGCTTCGCTCACCGGGGGTGGTTCGTGCACACCCTGTCATGACCGCCAGTCGAGCGGGACCTGCTTCCCCCGGTCCCACGGGCGCTCCCACCCCGAGAAATGCAGCAGACGGTCGATCACACCGGCCGTGAACCCCCAGACAAGGGCCGATTCGACCAGGAATGCCGGACCCCGGTGGCCGCTGGGATGGACGGTGGTGGCGCGGTTGTCCGGATTCGTGAGATCCGCCACGGGGACGGTGAACACGCGTGCCGTCTCGTTCGGATCGACGACGTCGACCGGGCTCGGCTCGCGCCACCAGCCCAGCACCGGTGTCACCACGAAACCGCTCACGGGGATGTAGAGCCTGGGCAGCACTCCGAAGAGCTGGACCCCGCTCGGATCGAGCCCGGTCTCCTCCTCGGCCTCGCGCAGGGCGGCCCGCAGCGGCCCGTCCGCCTGCGGGTCGCCGTCCTCGGCGTCGAGGGCGCCGCCCGGGAACGCGGGCTGCCCGGCGTGCGAGCGCAGCGAACTCGCCCGCTCCATCAACAGCAGCTCGGGCCCCCGCTCGCCCTCCCCGAAGAGGACCAGGACGGCGGACTGGCGCCCCGCGCCGCTCTCCGGCGGCAGGAAGCGGCTCAGCTGGATCGGCTCGACCGTCTCGACGACCCGCGCCACCGGCTCCAGCCAGTCCGGCAGCCCGTCCTTGCTCAGTACCACCGGCCCGTCCCGCGTGTCGCTCGCCCGTGTCATCGCCACCCCCGTCGTCCTGCCCCGTCCAACGCCCGGCGGCACCGGGATCGTTCCGAAGGAGCGCTCAAGGCGCCGGGGGTGGTACACCCGCCCGGCGCGCGCCGGTGTGCCGCGGGACCCCGGGCCGGCCCCGTCACCCGGCCCCCAGCGGCGGGGCCGGCTTGCCGCCCGCGTCGAGGTAGGACTGCGGGGGCTTCAGCCGCTGCCCCGGGAAGCCGCCCTTCTCGTACTTCAGGAGCTTTCGGGCCTTCTCCGGGTCCGTCTCGCCCTCACCGAAGGCCGGGCAGAGCGGCGCGATGGGACAGGCGCCGCAGGCGGGCTTGCGCGCGTGGCAGATACGGCGGCCGTGCCAGACCACGTGGTGGGAGAGGTCGGTCCAGTCGCTCTTGGGGAACAGCCCGGCGATCTCGGCCTCGATCTTGTCGGGGTCGGTCTGCTCGGTCCACTTCCAGCGCCGCACCAGCCGCTGAAAGTGGGTGTCCACGGTGATGCCGGGCCGCCCGAAGGCGTTGCCCAGGACGACGAAGGCGGTCTTGCGGCCCACGCCCGGCAGCTTGACCAGGTCCTCCAGCCGTCCGGGCACCTCACCGCCGTACTCCTCGGCCAGGGCCTTGGACAGGCCCATCACCGACTTGGTCTTCGCCCGGAAGAACCCGGTCGGGCGCAGGATCTCCTCGACCGCCTCCGGATCGGCCGCGGCGAGGTCCTCGGGCGTGGGGTACGCGGCGAACAGCGCCGGTGTCGTCTGGTTGACCCGCAGGTCGGTCGTCTGGGCGGACAGGACCGTGGCGACGAGGAGTTGGAAGGGGTTGTCGAAATCCAGCTCCGGGTGCGCGTACGGATAGACGCCGGCGAGCTCGCGGTCGATCCTCCGGGCACGGCGCACGAGAGCGGTGCGCGACTCGGCCTTCGCGGGCTCGGCGGCGACGCCCTTCACGGCACCGGCGCCCTTCACCGCGGCGGCGGCCTTCTCGGGAACGGCGGCGGGTTTCCCGGCGACGGCCCTTTTCGCGGTAACGCTTTCCCCGCCGGACGTCTTCTCACCATCGGTGTTCTTGCTGGTCGTCTTCTTCACCGCAGATTTCCCACCATGTGCCGTCATCCCACTCGGCGTCACTTTCGCCGCTTTCGCCTTTTTCCTTCCGCCGCCCGGGTTCTGTTCGCCCACAGCGGAATCGCGCCGTGCAACCACCCGCTCAGCCCCCTTGGCCTGTGCTCTCACCGGCGATTTGGACACCCGGCCAGCCTAAAGCCCGGCACTGACATCCGCCCCGGACCCTGAAGATCAGCCCCCGATTGGACCCCTGCCGCTTACCGCGGGACAGGTGTGCGGCATCCTTGTGACAGATCACACTGTTTGGACCGTCCGGCAAGATGGGGAACTCGGACCCCTGGTACGCAGGGGAAAGATCCCCTGAGCAGGTCGACAAGGAGAGAACTCGTGGACGACCCTCTGCGGCGCAATCCGCTCTTCGCGGCTCTCGACGACGAGCAGTCCGCGGAACTGCGCGCCTCCATGAGTGAGGTGACGCTCGCCCGTGGCGACTCCCTGTTCCACGAGGGAGACCCGGGCGACCGGCTCTATGTCGTCACGGAAGGCAAGGTGAAGCTGCACCGCACCTCGCCCGACGGCCGGGAGAACATGCTCGCCGTCGTCGGCCCCGGAGAGCTCATCGGCGAGCTCTCCCTCTTCGACCCCGGCCCGCGCACGGCGACCGCCACCGCGCTGACCGAGGTCAAGCTCCTGGGCCTGGGCCACGGCGACCTCCAGCCCTGGCTCAACGCCCGCCCCGAGGTGGCCACCGCGCTCCTGCGCGCCGTCGCCCGCAGGCTGCGCCGCACCAACGACGCGATGTCCGACCTCGTCTTCTCCGACGTCCCCGGCCGCGTGGCCCGCGCCCTCCTGGACCTCTCGCGCCGCTTCGGCGTGCAGTCCGAGGAGGGCATCCACGTCGTGCACGACCTGACGCAGGAAGAACTCGCCCAGCTGGTCGGCGCGTCCCGCGAGACGGTCAACAAGGCGCTGGCCGACTTCGCGGGCCGAGGCTGGCTGCGACTGGAGGCGCGCGCGGTGATCCTCCTGGACGTGGAGCGCCTGGCGAAGCGCTCCCGCTGACCCTCCACACCACCACGGGGTCCCGCCTCCCGGCAGACGGGACCCCGCACGCGTGCCCCGGCCGGAAAGACGCCCACGAACCGGCGACCGCCCAGGGCCGCCACGTACGACGAGGGCGCCCGCGCCAGAGGGCACGGGCGTTGGCCGCGTACGGCGAGGAGGGGACGTGCGGGGCCCGCCCGCGGCGTCCGGCGTCCGGCGTCCGGCGTCCGGCGTCCGGCGTCCGGCGTCCGGCGTCCGGCGTCCGGCGTCAAAAGAGGCTGCACTCCCCGACCCGCGGAACCGCCGGACCGAGGACGGACACCCCCCGGCACAGCCCCACCCCAGAACGCCACCGCAAGCGCGACGCGAGCCCGCGCGTACGCCGCACAGGCGCCGCTGGCACCCCGCGCACCCCCGCCAAAGCGGCGCACCCCACGCGAGGACACGCCCCCGAGGCACCGCACGCGCGCGGACACGCGATCACCCGCGCCCCGTCACCCCGCACAGGCGCCGCAGGCACCCCGCTCCCCTCTCGAACATCCGCCCGCCACGAGATAGCCTCCGGCCATGGCGAACGGGCAGTGGTACCCACCGGAGTGGCCGGACCGCATCCGCGCGCTGGCGGACGGACGTCTCACCCCCGTCGCCCCGAAGCGCGCGGCCACCGTCATGCTGCTCAAGGACTCCGCCCCCACGGGCCACACAGCCCCCGCCGGCCCCACCGTTCACATGCTGCGCCGCCGCGCCTCCATGGCCTTCGCGGGCGGCGCGTACGCCTACCCCGGCGGCGGCGTGGACCCCCGGGACGAACAGCCCGTCCGCTGGGCGGGCCCCACACGCGCGTGGTGGGCGAACCGGCTCGGCGTGGAGGACTCCACCGCCCAGGCCATCGTGTGCGCCGCCGTCCGCGAGACGTACGAGGAGGCCGGCGTCCTGCTCGCGGGCCCCACGGAGGAAACGGTCGTGGGCGACACCACCGGCGACGACTGGGAGGCGGACCGCGCCGCCCTGGTCGCCCGCGACGTGTCGTTCGCCGAGTTCCTGGACCGCCGCGGCCTCGCGGTCCGCTCCGACCTCCTGGGCGCCTGGACCCGCTGGATCACCCCGGAGTTCGAACCCCGCCGCTACGACACCTGGTTCTTCGTCGCCGCGCTCCCCCGGGGCCAGCGCACCCGCAACGCCTCCACGGAGGCCGACCGCACCGTCTGGATCCGCCCCGCGGACGCGGCCGTCGCCTACGACAGAGGCGAACTGCTGATGATGCCGCCCACCATCGCGACACTGCGCCAGCTCACCCCGTACGACAGCGCGGCCCGTGCACTGGCCGCCGCCCCGGACCGCGACCTCACCCCCGTACTGGCCCAGGCCCGCGTGGAGGGCGGCGAGCTGGTGCTCTCCTGGCCCGGCCACGACGAGTTCACCAGGCACATCCCGACCGGCGGAACCCCCGCATGACCACACCGGGCCCGCCGCCGACCACAGAACCCCCACCGGTACCCGAACCCGAACCCGCTCCGGAAGGCCGGCCCGTATGACGGACGCAGCAGCCCTCCCCGGCCAGCCCCGAGGCGGCGTCCGGACCGGCTCCGCCACCCCCCGCGCCGTCAACGTCCTCGCGCCCAACCCCTCGGCGATGACCCTGGACGGCACGAACACCTGGATCGTCGCCGAGCCGGACTCGGACCTGGCCGTCGTCGTCGACCCGGGCCCCCTGGACGACGGCCATCTGCGCGCGGTCGTCGCGACGGCCGAGCGGGCCGGCAAGCGCGTCGCCCTGACCCTGCTCACCCACGGCCACCCGGACCACGCCGAGGGCGCCGGGCGCTTCGCCGAACTGACCGGCACACGCGTGCGTGCCCTGGACCCCGCGCTGAGGCTCGGCGGCGAAGGGCTCGCCGCCGGGGACGTGATCACCGTCGGCGGGCTGGAACTGCGCGTCGTACCGACCCCCGGGCACACCGCCGACTCGCTGTGCTTCCACCTCCCCGCCGACCGGGCCGTCCTGACCGGCGACACGATCCTGGGCCGCGGTACGACGGTCGTGGCCCACCCCGACGGCCGCCTAGGCGACTACCTGGACTCACTGCGCCGGCTCAGGTCCCTCGCGGTGGACGACGGCGTGCGCACGGTCCTGCCGGGCCACGGGCCGGTCCTGGAGGACGCGCAGGGCGCGGTCGAGTTCTACCTGGCGCACCGCGCGCACCGGCTCGCGCAGGTCGAGACGGCGGTCGAGGACGGCTACGTCACACCGGCCGAGGTGGTCGCGCACGTCTACGCGGACGTGGACCGCTCCCTGTGGCCGGCGGCCGAACTGTCGGTCCGCGCCCAACTGGACTACCTCCGGGAACACGGCCTCATCTGACGGGCCCACCGCACCGCGCACCCCGCGGCGGACCGGCCCGCCCCGTAGCCCCCCGCGCGACGGACCGGCCCCACCGCACCGCGCGAGCCACCCGCGCGACGGACCGGTCCGCCAGGGACCCGCACGCGCCTGCACACGCACACGCGCCCGTAACGGGCCCGGACCGGTCGCACCCGGGCCTACGCGCCCGTCAGCTCCACCTGCACCTCGACCTCGACCGGCGCGTCCAGGGGCAGCACGGCCACGCCCACCGCGCTGCGCGCGTGCACGCCCTTGTCGCCCAGGACCTCGACGAAGAGCTCGCTCGCGCCGTTGATGACGCCCGGCTGACCGGTGAAGTCCGACGCCGAGGCCACGAACCCGGTGACCTTCACCACGCGCGCGACGCGGTCCAGGTCACCGGCGACCGACTGCACGGCGGCGAGGGCGTTCAGGGCGCAGATCCGGGCCAGATCCTTGGCCTCCTCGGCGGTGACCTCCGCGCCCACCTTGCCGGTGACCGGCAGCTTGCCCTCCACCATCGGCAGCTGGCCAGCGGTGTACACGTACACGCCGGACTGGACCGCGGGCTGGTAGGCGGCCAGCGGAGGGACGACCTCCGGCAGCGTCAGCCCCAGCTCCGCGAGCCTCTCCCCGACCGCGCTCACGCCTGCTTCTCCCGCTTCAGGTAGGCCACGAGCTGCTCGGGGTTGTTCGGGCCGGGCACGACCTGGACCAGCTCCCAGCCGTCCTCGCCCCAGGTGTCCAGAATCTGCTTCGTGGCGTGGACGAGCAGGGGGACGGTTGCGTATTCCCATTTGGTCATGCGGCCGACTTTATCCGCTGCCCGGAAGGGCCGACGCGGCCGATCGCGGTCAGGTTGTCCACAGGCTGCCGCGTAGCCCGGCCGCCGACTGGTTAGGCTCGAAGACGTGAGCAGGCTCCAGGTCGTCAGCGGCAAGGGCGGGACCGGAAAGACCACGGTCGCCGCCGCGCTCGCGCTCGCCCTCGCCACCGAGGGGAAACGGGCGCTTCTCGTCGAGGTGGAGGGGCGGCAGGGCATCGCGCAGCTCTTCGAGACAGAGGCGCTGCCCTACGAGGAGCGGAAGATCGCCGTCGCTCCGGGGGGCGGGGAGGTGTACGCCCTCGCCATAGACCCCGAACTGGCCCTTCTGGACTACCTCCAGATGTTCTACAAGATGGGCGGTGCCGGACGCGCGCTGAAGAAGCTCGGCGCCATCGACTTCGCCACCACCATCGCGCCCGGACTCAGAGACGTCCTCCTCACGGGCAAGGCGTGCGAGGCGGTGCGGCGCAAGGACAGGTCCGGCCGGTTCGTCTACGACCACGTGGTCATGGACGCGCCGCCGACGGGGCGCATCACCCGCTTCCTCAACGTCAACGACGAGGTCGCCGGCCTCGCCCGGATCGGGCCGATACACAATCAGGCGCAGGCCGTGATGAGGGTGCTGAAGTCGGCGGAGACTGCCGTGCACCTGGTGACGCTGCTGGAGGAGATGCCGGTCCAGGAGACGGCCGACGGCATCGCCGAGCTGCGCGCGGCACGGCTGCCGGTGGGCAGGGTCATCGTGAACATGGTGCGGCCCGGGGTGTTGGACGACGCCGACCTGGACCTCGTACGGAGCGTGCCGCGCGCCGCCGTCGCCAAGTCGCTGTCGTCGGCGGGACTCGGCGGGGCGCGCCGGGGCGGCACCGCGCAGCGGCTCGTCGACCCGCTGCTGGCCCAGGCCGACGAGTACGCCGAGCGGTACGCGCTGGAGCAGGAGCAGCGGGCGGCCCTGGCCGCGCTGGAGCTGCCGGTGCACGAACTGCCCCTGCTGGCCGAGGGCATGGACCTGGCGGGCCTGTACGCACTCGCGCGCGGGCTGCGGGAACAGGACCTGTCATGAGTCCGTTCACAAGTCGGGAGCCGCACGCGGTCCGTCGGAAGCAGGGGATGTCATGAGTCGTCCGGAACCGGCCCAGGCACAGGACGCCGCCCATCAGCCCCCGTACCTCTCCGCCGCGCGCGTGCTCGACCTCGACCCGCTGCTCGACGACCCGCGGACCCGCATCGTGGTGTGCTGCGGCTCGGGCGGCGTCGGCAAGACCACGACCGCGGCGGCGCTGGGCCTGCGCGCCGCGGAGCGGGGCCGCAAGGTGGTCGTGCTGACCATCGACCCGGCCCGCAGGCTCGCCCAGTCGATGGGCATCGACTCGCTGGACAACACCCCGCGGCGGGTGAAGGGCGTCGAGGGCGACGGCGAGCTGCACGCGATGATGCTCGACATGAAGCGCACCTTCGACGAGATCGTCGAGGCGCACGCGGACCGCGACCGGGCTGCCGCGATCCTGGGCAACCCGTTCTACCAGTCGCTCTCGGCGGGCTTCGCGGGCACGCAGGAGTACATGGCGATGGAGAAGCTGGGTCAGCTGCGGTCCCGGGACGAGTGGGACCTCATCGTCGTGGACACCCCGCCCTCGCGCTCGGCGCTGGACTTCCTGGACGCGCCCAAGCGGCTCGGCTCGTTCCTGGACGGCAAGCTGATCCGCGTCCTGCTGGCCCCGGCGAAGGTCGGCGGCCGGGCCGGGATGAAGTTCCTGAACGTCGGCATGTCGATGATGACGGGCGCGCTCGGCAAGCTGCTGGGCGGGCAGTTGCTGAAGGACGTCCAGACGTTCGTGGCGGCCATGGACTCCATGTTCGGCGGGTTCCGTACGCGCGCGGACGCCACGTACAAGCTGCTGCAGGCGCCCGGCACGGCGTTCCTCGTGGTGGCGGCGCCGGAGCGGGACGCGCTGCGGGAGGCCGCGTACTTCGTGGAGCGGCTGGCCGCCGAGGACATGCCGCTCGCCGGTCTCGTCCTCAACCGGGTCCACGGCAGCGGCGCCGACCGGCTGTCGGCCGAGCGGGCGCTCGCCGCCGCGGAAAATCTTGAGGACTCCGGCATTGTGGATCAGGAGGACGGGAAGGCTGGACTTCGTAACTCCCCCGACAGGCAAGACAGTTCAGCTTCGGCCGCTTCCGGACCGCCCGACACGGGCGCATCGGCTCCCGACGCAGGCTCCCCCGCCGGCACGGACACCGAGGACAGCGCGACCGAGGACGCACCCCGGGCGGCCGTTCAGCATGTCGAGCGGTCGGTCGACCAGCTCACCGCGGGCCTGCTGAGACTGCACGCCGAGCGTATGCGGTTGCTGACCCGCGAGCGGCGCACGCGTGATCGTTTCACCGCGCTGCACCCCGAGGTGGCCGTGGCGGAAGTGGCCGCGCTGCCCGGCGATGTCCATGACCTCGTGGGTCTGCGGGACATCGGGAACCGGCTGGCGGCACACCGGCACGAGCTGCCCGCCCCCGAACTGCCGGACCGGGCCGCCGAGTCCTGAGACCGCCGGTCCGCTGCCGAGCCGAGGCGGACATGACGGGCCGACCCGGCCAGAACTCCGGGGCCGTGGCCCGCCCTCGGACTCCGGCCCCCGAAAGCTGCGGACGGCCCCCGCAAGGGCTACGGCCCCAGCAATGCTCCAGACCGCGGCGAGACTCCGGCCGGCTCACCCGGAGGGCGGCCCACCCGGAGGGCTCCGGACCGTCAGGCCACAGGGCCGCGGGCATCCAACTCCCGTACGTCCGACCGCGGTCCGCCCGGCCTCACGCGCCGGCGCACCGGGCGTCGGCGTCCTGCGGGCCTGTCACCCGACAGCCGCGAAATCCTCGTAGACCTCGTCGTCGAGGGGCAGGATTCCGGCCCCCCGCTCGTACTCCGTACGCGCCGTCTCCAGGAGTCTGCGCCACGAGGTGACGGTGGGCCGCCTGCGCAGCAGTGCGCGGCGCTCCCGCTCCGTCATGCCACCCCACACGCCGAACTCGACGCGATTGTCCAGCGCGTCCGCCAGGCACTCGGTCCGCACGGGGCATCCCGTGCACACCGCCTTCGCCCGGTTCTGCGCTGCTCCCTGAACGAACAGTTCGTCCGGATCGGTAGTGCGGCAGGCCGCCTGCGCACTCCAGTCGACTACCCAGCCCATACCGGCGCCGTCCTCTCCCGAATCGAGGCTCCCCCACGGCGGCAGCGGCATATTCACCGCCGCCAGTTGAGGACGTTACGGAAGGCGGGCACGGCGCAACACCCCCAGCGGGCCCAATCTTGAATGGCCCGAACGGACTATGGGTAAGCGGCAGATCACCCGGGGGAGTGAGCTGGCGACATGCGTGATCATCCCGGCAAAGCGGGACGGTTCCATGGAGTCACAACGGACGCCGTATGACACACAAGGCGGATTCGGACACGCGCCCACCAGAAAAGTGGGGAACCTCCGGAACGATTCGGGGTCGCCGGACGTATTGATACGTGGCTGCACTGCTGTGACAGTTGGCAGCAGCTTAGGCCAAGGCCTGCGTGCCTGTCCGGCGAATGGACCGCATCCATCGGTCAGTCCTGTCGCCGGGCGGACCGCTGCCGCAGCCGTGCCCGGCCTCATGTCGGCCCGGTCACGCTCCTGGCCTGCGTTATCCGCCTGTGCCCCGCTCCGGCACGGTCGGCCCTCGGTTCGCTCATCTCTACGGTTTAGGCTTCCCCCATGCCAAAGAAGCGCTCGGGCGGTGGTCTGTCGCCAACGCAGCAGGCCGCCAAGTTCCTCGGTGTCAGTGTGCTCGCGGGAGCCGTGCTGGCCGGTATCGCGCTGCCCGCCGTCGGCGCACTCGGCCTCGCGGCCAAGGGCTCGGTCGAGAGCTTCGACGAGCTCCCGGCCAACCTCAAGACGCCGCCGCTGAGTCAGCGCACCACGATCCTGGACGCCAAGGGCGGCATGATCGCCAGCGTCTACTCCCGCGACCGCACGGTGCTCGACCTCAAGGACATCTCGCCGTACATGCAGCAGGCGATCATCGCGATCGAGGACGCGCGCTTCTACGAGCACGGCGCGATCGACCCGAAGGGCATCCTGCGAGCCGTCAACAAGAACGCGCAGAGCGGCAGTGTCGCCCAGGGCGCCTCCACGCTCACGCAGCAGTACGTGAAGAACGTCTTCGTGGAGGAGGCGGGCGACGACCCGACGAAGGTCGCGCAGGCCACCCAGCAGACCATCGGCCGCAAGATCAAGGAGCTGAAGTACGCGATCCAGGTGGAGGAGGAGCTCGGCAAGAAGAAGATCCTCGAGAACTACCTGAACATCACGTTCTTCGGCCAGCAGGCGTACGGCGTCGAGGCGGCCGCCCAGCGCTACTTCTCCAAGTCCGCCAAGGACCTGAAGGTCCAGGAGGCCGCGCTGCTCGCCGGCATCGTCCAGTCGCCGAGCCGCTACGACCCGATCAACGACGAGGCCGAGGCCACCAAGCGGCGCAACACCGTCCTGCAGCGCATGGAGGAACTCGGCGACATCTCCGCGGAGCAGGCCGACAAGGCCAGGAAGTCGCCGCTGGGCCTGAAGGTCAGAAGGCCGGAGAACGGCTGCATCACGGCGGTCAAGGGCGCCGGCTTCTTCTGCAAGTACGTCGAGAAGGTCTTCCTCGGCGACCCGGTCTTCGGCAAGACCCGCGAGGAGCGCGCCAAGATCTGGAACCAGGGCGGCCTGACCATCCGCACGACCCTCGACCCGCAGGCCCAGGAGTCGGTCCAGGACGCGATCAAAGCCCGCGTCTACAAGTCCGACAAGGTCGCCGCGGCCACGACCCTGGTCGAGCCCGGCACCGGCAAGATCCTCGGCATGGGCCAGTCGAAGCCGTACGGCCTCGGCAAGAACGAGACAGAGCTCAACTACTCGGTCGACGCGGCCTACGGCGGCTCCAACTTCGGCTTCCCGACCGGTTCGACGTTCAAGCCGTTCGTGGCGGCGGCCGCGCTGGAGGAGGGGCGGCCCGCGAGCCAGGAGTACCCGGCGCCGTACCAGATGCCGTACCCGGCCACGGTGCGGGGCTGTGAGAAGCCGTGGGTCAACGACGGCAACTACAAGCTGGAGAACGAGAACGAGTCCGAGGTCGGCCCCTACCGGCTCGAAGACGCGATGGCCAAGTCGGTCAACACCTACTTCGTCCAGATGATCGAGGACATCGGCATGTGCCCGGTGGTCAACATGACCACCAACCTCCGCGTCCGCCAGGGCAACGGCGACAAGATCCCCGAGGTGCCGTCGTCGATGACGCTCGGCTCCACCGGTATCTCGCCGCTGACGATGGCGAGCGCGTACGCCGCCTTCGCCTCCCGCGGCATGTACTGCACGCCGATCGCCATCGAGTCCATCACGCAGAAGGTCGGCGGGTCGCAGAAGTCGATGGAGGTGCCGAAGTCGACCTGCTCGCGCGCGATGTCCGAGAAGACCGCGGACACCATCAACAGCCTGCTGCGCGGAGTGGTCGACTCCGGTACGGGCCAGCAGGCCGGTCTCACCGACCGGCAGAGCGCGGGCAAGACGGGTACGACGGACGAGCGCCGCAACGCCTGGTTCGTCGGCTACACGCCGAACCTCTCCGGGGCGGTCTGGGTCGGCAGCGCCACCCAGGCGGTGAAGATGCTCAACATCTCCATCGGCGGCCGCTACCGCGAGCTGGTCTTCGGCGGCGAGGTGCCGGGGCCGATCTGGAAGGCGGCCATGACCGGCGCCCTCTCGGGCAAGGCCCAGGAGCGGTTCAACCTCGTCGAGCTGCCGAAGGCCAAGTCGCGCGACGGGGGCGGCGACGGTGGCGACGGTGGCGACGGGGATGGTGGCCGCAGCCGGAGCGGTGAGGACGGCAACAACGGCGACCTCATCGGCGGCCTGGTCGGCGGCGGGAACGACGGGGGCTCCGACGGCGACACCCCGGACCCGTCCTTCTCCCTCCCGGAGGGCTTCTGGCGCGGCCAGTCGAACGGCAACGGCACGGGAGGCCGCGGCTGAGACCCCCGCGCGACGGGGCCGAAGCGGAAAGACACGGGGTGAGGGGTCCGGCGCGCTGCCGGGCCCCTCACCCCGTTCCGTGCCGATTCAGCCCGGTGTCTCTTCGGCCCGGTGCCGATTCAGCCCGGTGCCGCTTCGACCCCGTGCCGCTTCAGCCCGGTGCCGCTTCGGCCCGGCGCCGATTCAGCTCCGCGCCGATTCGGCGTCTCAGCCGGCGAGCAGCTTCTTCACCGCGGCAGCGACCCGGCCGCCCTCGGCCCGGCCCGCCACCTTCGGGTTCACGATCTTCATGACGGCGCCCATGGCGCGCGGCCCCTCGGCACCGGCCGCCCTCGCCTCCTGGACGGCCTGGGCGACGATGCCCTCCAGTTCCTCGTCACCGAGCTGCTGCGGCAGATACGCGGCGAGCACCTCGCCCTCGGCCTTCTCCCGCTCGGCGGACTCGGCGCGGCCGCCCTGCGCGAAGGCCTCGGCCGCCTCACGGCGCTTCTTCGCCTCGCGGATGATCACCTTCTGCACCTCGTCGTCGGAGAGCTCGCGCTTCTCCTTGCCCGCGACCTCCTCCGTGGTGATCGCGGCGAGCGTGAGCCGAAGCGTCGAGGAGCGCAGCTCGTCGCGCTCCTTGATCGCGGCGTTGAGGTCTACCTGAAGCTTCGACTTGAGCGTGGTCATGAGGTGATTGTCGCAGGTGCGGACAGCGGAACGCCCGTTGATTTCAAGGGACCTGCGCCTCGCGGCGCCGGCCGGGCAGGAGGACGGGCCGGGAGGGCGGCCGGGCGCGGCGCGCTCGCGGGGTCTGACACGATGGTCGTATGCGCGCGCGATACGGAGTACCCCTGTCCCTCACGGCGGCCGGCGCCGCCGGTCTGCTGTACTCGGCGGGAATCGAGGCCCGCTCCTTCCGGCTGCGACGGGTGACCGTCCCCGTCCTGCCCGCCGGAATGCGCCCGCTGCGGCTCCTCCAGGTCTCCGACATCCACCTGGTCCGCGGCCAGCACAAGAAGCAGCGCTGGCTGCGCTCGCTGGCCGGCCTGCGCCCCGACTTCGTGATCAACACGGGCGACAACCTGTCCGACCCCGAGGGCGTGCCGGACGTGCTGGACGCGCTCGGGCCGCTGATGGAGTTCCCGGGCGCGTACGTCTTCGGCTCGAACGACTACTACGGCCCCAAGCCGCGCAATCCCGCCCGGTACCTGCTGGAGAAGGTCCAGGGCCGGCACGGTCTGAACGGCAACCCGCCGGCCGTCGGCGTGATCCACAACCCGTGGGAGGACCTGCGCGACGGCTTCGACGCCGCGGGCTGGCTCAACCTGACGAACACGCGGGGGACGCTGAAGGTCGAGGGCATGTCGGTGGAGTTCACCGGCCTGGACGACCCGCACATCAAGAGGGAACGCTACGCGCAGGTCGCCGGGGGTCCGTCCGGCGCCGCCGACTTCTCGATGGGCGTCGTGCACGCGCCGTACCTGCGCGTCCTGGACGCGTTCACGGCGGACGGCTACCCCCTGATCCTGGCCGGCCACACCCACGGCGGCCAGATCTGCGTCCCCTTCTACGGCGCCCTGGTCACCAACTGCGACCTGGACACGGACCGCGTGAAGGGCCTGTCCACCCACACGGCGGAGGACCGTACGGCCTACCTCCACGTCTCGGCCGGCTGCGGCGCGAACCGCTACACCCCGTTCCGCTTCGCCTGCCCCCCGGAGGCGACACTCCTGACGCTGGTGGGGCGGGGGTAGCCCGCCGGTCGGCCGGGGGTGCCCGCCCCTACGTGACGACCGCTCCCCCAAACACCGATAACCCACCCGGCCCACCCATATCGCCCATTTCACCCGCGCTGCTTAGCGTGAGGGCATGACCGCCCCGATACCCAGGGACATCCCGGATATCCCCGCGATACCGGGCATACCCGTCCTGATGCCGTCGCACGTCCCCGCTACGGCCGTGAGGGCACCGGCTTCCCGCCGCCCGACCGCGGCCTTCCGCGCGCTGGTCGCCCTGGCCGCAGCCGCGGCGGTGACCGTGGAGCTGACCCTCGGCAGCCCGGCGCGAACCCTGAGCAACTTCACGATCCAGAGCAACATCCTGCTGGCCCTGGTCTTCACCCTGGCGGCCCGCCGGTCCTGGACGGCCCGTCGCCCCCTGCCGTCGTCGGTGACGGGCGCCACGCTGCTCTACGCCCTGATCACGGGCCTCGTCTACCACCTGCTGCTGGCCGGCACAGCGAGCCCCTACACACTCCCCGGCGTCCTCACGGGCGAGGCGGCCGACCCGACGGGCTGGCACGCGCTCACCAACCACGTCCTGCACACGGTGACCCCACTGGCGGCCCTGCTGGACTGGCTGCTGCTGACCCCTCCGGGACGACTGCACCTGCGGCAGGCCGCGACATGGCTGCTCTACCCCCTGGCCTACCTGGCCTTCACCCTGGCCCGAGGCGAGTTCCTGGCCCCCGGCGCACCAGGCCGCTACCTCTACCCCTTCCTGGACGTCGCCCGCCACGGCTACAAGAGCGTCCTGGGCAACGCGCTCCTCCTCGGCCTGGCCATGTACGCCCTGGCGATCCTGCTGGTGGCCCTGGACCACGCCCGCCCCAACCCCATCCGCCACCGCGCCCACCGCCGCGCCCCGCACCGCCCCAAAACCGGATTTCGTCTCCGGCCACCGGTGGGCTAAAGTAAACGTCGTCGCCGCGATACGCAGCGACATCGGGGTGTAGCGCAGCTTGGCAGCGCGCTTCGTTCGGGACGAAGAGGTCGTGGGTTCAAATCCCGCCACCCCGACAGTGAAACACCAGGTCAGGCCCGGTGCTGAGAGATCAGCACCGGGCCTGATTTGCTGTGTCATCCCGTTCTGGGAGCCATTTGGGAGCCGACTTGGGGGAGCGGCTCCCCGGCGGCTCACCGCGAGAGGTGTTCCGCCTTCGAGTACGCCGTGCGCCGTGTGCGCCCCGCAAGAGTCACCCCACAGCTTGTGCCGGGGAGGCCGCGGACGGTACGACGATCGCCATGCACCCTTGGGCTCCCTTAAATGACCGACAGCTCGCACTCCTCACCCGCATCGGAGGCGGAACGAACCTCGTCACGTCGGACAGCCCCGAGCTCGCCGTGACGGCTCGCGCGCTCAGGGACCGGGGCTTGGTGACCATGCCCAGGAAGAAGGGGAGGTGGCAGGCGGAGATCACTGACGCGGGGTGCTTCTATCTGGAGCACGGGCATCATCCCGACCGTCCGGAGTTGGCCCCACGCAAGCTTCACGCAGCGGCGTCTGAAGCCGGGGCGCCGGTTGCCGCCAGCCCTCAGCAGGATGCCCATCCTCCGACAGAGACGAAGCCCGCATCGAAGCGGGCCGTGAAACCTCCGCACCCGTCGCCAGCGGCTGTAGGGCCGGCGCTCATCGCGCAGGTGCAGAAGGCCGGACGGTTCCTTCGTATCCCGGACCCCAGTGCCGAGGAACGAGCTCGGTATCGCAGGGCGTTCGACGCGGCGCGGCAGTGCGCTCCAAAGGGCTATCACCTGAAGTACAGCGGGCGGGCGAAGGGCGACTTCTTCCTCGGCCTACTCCGGGTGACCGGTGAAGACGACACCGAGTGGAATCGGATCCGTTTGGCGCGCAGCCGTGTGATCACTGACGTCGAGGACGTGCTCGCCGCCGTCACCAAGGACCACAGCGCCTTCGAGATCTCCGAGGGGATCCTGCCAAGGGTGCTCACGGTGATCCGGCTCCTTGCTGATCAGGCACGCGCGCGGTACGGCGAGATCGCAGTGTCCAAGAAGCGCAGACAGCCGAGGCCGCTGCTCACTGTCCACGGCAGGACGTACGAGGTCGGCTTCAGTGAGCGGCAGAAGCAGGTCCGGTACGTACCCAAGCAGCCGGGCCGACGCACGTACGACTGGCAGCGGGTCACGCCAGCCCATAAGTCCGAGCCGTCCGGCGAACTGGAGCTGCTGGTCAGCGAGAACTCGGGATACAGCTACGGCTGGAAGAAGGAATGGGCCGACACGGCGAAGAAGCCGTTGGAGGAGCAGATCGCTTCAATTTTCCGGGCGTTGAAGGCACGCGCGGAGGAGCAGGAGCGGGCCCGGCTGGAGCGAGAGGCAGAGCAGCGGCGCCTGCGACAGGAGCGGGAGCGCCAGGAGGCCGAGCGCCGACGGCTGGAGGTGGAGCGGGAGGAGCGCGAGCGGCGGGAGTGGAAGGCCGCGGTAAGTGCGGCTTCGGTCAAAGCGGTTCACGCGGTGCGGGCCGAGCACTTCGGTACGGCCCTGGAGCAGTGGCGGGCCGCGGGTGAGATCCGGGCGTTCTGCGCTGCGCTGGATGACGTCGCCGCCACATCGGAAGATGCCCCCGAAGCGGATAGGCTGCGCGAGTGGTCGGCCTGGGGGAACACGGAGGCTGATCAGCTCGACCCCACCACGAACGGCCAGGGCCTGGCCGCCCGCGACTTCCACGCGGAGCCGACGAAGAAGCAGCTGCGGCCGTTCCTCGACGGGTGGCACCCGGACCGGCCGGAGAAGGAGAAGCCCCAGGCTCAGCCGGTGCCTCCCAAGCCGGAGCCTGACCCGTGGCGCGGCGTCATCGACGCACATCAGGATCAAGGGTGGCGATATGGACGCCCAGGTCGCGCTCAATGGTGGAGGCGATGACGCCGTGACCGCGGTCGCGTAGTGCCTTGGCCGCCTTCTCGACGAGTTCCCCGAGCCGGATGACCTCGGCACGCAGGGCTACCAACTCGTCGTAGCGGTCAGCCTTGTCTTCGCCACACCAGGCCCGGACGGTTCGTAGGACGGCCGACTCCGCGTCCAGCTTCCGGTCGTCCCGTCGGCTGTAGGAGTACCAGGAGGACTGGGCACGCTCCTGCTCGATGCCCTGCTGCTTGCGGTCCACCTCCGGAAGAATCTCTTCGGCGAGGCGGCCGGCGACCTGGCGGGCGACGCGCTCGGTGACCGGCCACCCGGCCAGGCACATGCCGTGGCGGTTCTCGTAGACCATGGCTTCGCCGCGGAGTTCAGCTGCGTCCATGCCGATGAGCGGTGCCGTCTCATCGAGGCAGCTCAGCTCCAGGACCCCGGCGTCGGCCACCGTTCGGCGCAGGCGGAGTCTGTTCTTCGGACGGACGAAGCCGAGGATCATGCGGGCCGCCTCGAACTCCGTGCCGCCCCGGACCTCCCTCGACGCCTCGGCCAGTGCCAGCTCCGCCGTGTCATCCGCTCTGAAGGAGTCAACGTCATTCCACGAGGCCATCAGGCAGCTGGGGCCCACCCACTCCTGCAGGCCACCTTCATCACCATCCAGGAACCGCACATGAATGTTCCCTGATCTTCCAGAACCGCGGACCCGGACAATCTCGACCTGGCGCACCGCGCCACCCAGCTCCTTCGGCGTGGCCCGATACGCCCAGCGTTCCCCGATCTCCATGTGTCCATTGAGCCAGGTCGACGGCACCAGCACGCACCAATCAACAGATCCGAGGTATGTCTGATTTCTGCCGTCCCCTCGGCAGCAAACCTGAGAGAGGATCACGGTCAGCTTCTCTCAGGGGGATCTCACGTGACAGATCAGCACAACCGCACCTGTGGGCGCCCGACCCGCTCCGGGAGCCCATGCAAGGTCCGGATATCGGGCTCGGACGTGGCCTGCGGCACGCATGCAACGGAGCAGGACAAAGCCGTGGCCGAGGCTCACCGACGCGGGTGGAGCGAAGGCTACAAGTCCGGCAGTGAGAGCAGTGCAAGCTACTCCAAATCCCGGATCGAGCGTTTGGAGCAGCGCGTCAAAGAGCTCGAGGAGCAGCTGGACGACGCGAAGCGCGTTTACGAGATCGGCGGCCACCAGGTCGTGGACGTCGGCGGATACGCCTACCGCTGGCGCGGGAGCACACCACTTGATGTCGGCGACCGAGTACTGCTGCCGGAAAATTACGTGAGCCGCATGAAGAACGGGCGCGGTCCCACCCTGGGCGTGGTGAGCAAGCTCGGCACCACCTACCGCGGGCCTCTGTCCGACATCGTCAGCCGGGCGCCAGCGGCGGATGGGTAAGAGGACCTTGAGCACCGTGGCCGTGGAGAGCTCGTCGGCTGAGTCCGTTGTCAGACCCTGCCGCTAACGTCGAATGGCACAGGTCTCTCATACATCAGCAGGGAGCAAGGCATGCCAACCACAACAGAAGACGGGCATGGGGTAGATCGCCGAAGAGTGTTCGTGATCCACGGACGCAACGATCGGGCACGCCGGGGACTGTTCGAGTTCCTGCGGGCCATCGGGCTCGACCCGATCGAGTGGTCGGAAGCAGGCCGCATGACGGGAAAGGGCTCCCCGTACATCGGCGAGATCCTCGATGCGGCATTCGGTAGCGCCCAGGCAGTCGTCGTCCTACAGACCCCGGACGATGTCACCTACCTGCATGAGAGCCTGACTCACCCAGGCGATCCAGAGTGCAACCCACAGATGCAGCCCCGCCCGAACGTGCTCTTCGAAGCGGGCATGGCCATGGGCCGCGACGCGGATCGCACTGTGATCGTGGAACTCGGACAGGTGAAGGTCTTCAGCGACATCCACGGCCGGCATGTCGTCCGTCTCGACAACAGCGTCAAGAAGCGGCAGGACCTCGCGACCCGTCTGGAAACCGCAGGATGTGCAGTCCGGCTGACAGGGACGGACTGGCACGAGGCCGGCGATCTGACTCCACCCGTTCCTCCCGGTGGCGGGCTTCCGATGGGCCGGAAGCTGCCGTCATCGCAGGCGGCGGGCGCGCCCCGGTTGAAGGCCCGGTACATCGACAATGGGCGCAACACGATCGATGCTGTCGAGATCACCAACCACGGTCCCGGCGACGTGTACGAGCTAGACGTCGACGCTGATGCCAAGGTTGGGCTCATCACGCGAAACGCCGATGAATTCCCTGTCCCGAAGCTGCCCGAAGGCAAGTCCGTGCGCGTGGGGCGCATGTCGTCGGACTCTCTCGCGTCACGCTCGAACTCGTACTTCACCATAACCATCACTGCCAAAACCGTCGATGGGACACCAATCGAGATCGAAGAGTTCGTGAGCGGAGCGTGACATGGACATCGAGTTGACGTTGCCCCTGGATCACGACGGGTTCCTCCGACGGGAATGCCCGCACTGCGTACGACAGTTCAAGTGGCATCACGGTCCAGCGAACGAGGAGGCCGAGGAGCAGTCCGCCCCTTCGGCCTACCATTGCCCCCTGTGTGGGCAGCCCGCTGGAATGGACTCCTGGTGGACACAGGAGCAACTCGAATATGCCCGCGGCATGGCTCTTCCTGCAGCCACACGAGAGATCCAGCAGGGGCTGCGGGACGCGTTCAAGGGTGCCAGCAGCAAGCACGTGAAGTTCGACTTCAAAGGCGGCATCGACGCACCGGACGTACCGGCTCCACTCACCGAGCCTGATGACATGGTCATCGTGACGTCCCCCTGCCACTCGTACGAGCCGATAAAGGTCCCTGAAGAGGGGTCTGGCCCGTATCACTGCCTCGTTTGTGGTCAAGCCTTCGCCGTCTGATCCCCGACGGTCGAACTGGCTGTCGCACAGAGGAAGCACCTGTGCCCCGCGCGGTGATCGCGAGGCACAGGGATTGCACCGTTCATCCAGGTATAGCGAGGCCGCGGGCCTCCCTGCGTGCGCGCAGGAGTTCACTGAGTACGCGAACCGGTGACGTGGCGCTCATCGCGAGGCGGGTGTCGAGTGCCGTTTCCCACTGCTCGGTGAGTCCGCGCATGAGGCGTTTGCGCATTCCGAGTGTGACGTGGGCGTAGCGCGCGGAGACCGAGCCGTCGATATGGCCCATGCGGTCGTCCATGAGGACCTTCGCGGTCCCGAGGTCCTCCATCACCGTTCGGTGGGTGTGGCGGAGGCCGTGGGGTGTGAGGCCCTTGGCTATCGGGAGCCAGCAGGCGTCGGCCCGGTCGCTGGCGCCACGCCCTCGGGCTGGGACGCCTGGCCACGGCTCGCCGAGGAGCGGTACGGGGCGGGCCTCCTGCGGTGCCTTCTTCGGATACCAGCCCGAGACCGCCGGGGTGAACAGCCAGGTCGCGAAACCGTTCCTGCGCCAGTGGGCGGCATGCTCCGGCACGACGCCGCCCCGCACGAACCGGAGGTCCGCGATGGCCTGCTCGGCCTTCTCTCGCGTGGCCTCAGCGACGCGTTCGGGATGGTTGAGCACGTTAGACACCGTGCCTGTCGAGACGCCGGCACGACGCGCGACGTCAACGAGCTTCGCGCCCTGGTGGCCACCGGCACGAGCGGCGCCCTGTCCTCGGAAGACGTAGGTCTTGCCGTGGCAGGGGCATGGCTTGGGCTTCGTGCGGGCGATGTGGTTGGCGACCAGCCCGGACAGCCAGTCCGTCGAGGCGATGGTGCGGTAGCTGTCGTCCTTCGGCGGGCAGCGCAACAGCTCCCCCGTGTCGAGCTCGTACAGCTGCCACTCGACCCGGACGGCTCCAGGGCGGACGAACGCGGTCTCCAGACCGACGATTTCACCCCAGCGCATGCCGGTGTACCCCTTGAGGACCACGGCGACGAACTCGTCGTCACGCCCGGAGAGCAGGGCGGCGCGCTCGGCGGTCAGCAGGATGCCGAGCGCGTCCGTGACCACCTTCTCGGGGCCACGGTCCCGGGCACGGCCGGCGCGTTTGCCGCGTCCCCGCCGACGAGCAGCCGGGTTGGAGGTGATCAGGCCCTCATCGATCGCGTCTTCGAGGATCAGGTGGAGCGTCGAGCGCCAGGTCTTGACACTGGAGGCCGCGTAGAGGCCCTTCTCCTTCTTCTCCCACAGGACGACGTCCGTGCGCAGGATGCCGGCGAGCGCCTTGTCCTCGAAGTCGGGGAGCAGGTGCTCCTCGATGTGGCGTTTGTAGTTCTGCATGGTGGAGGCGGCCAGGTCCTGGGCCTCGTACCAGCGGTTCGCGTACTCGCCGAAGGTCTCCTGCCCGAGGGCCGGGTCGCGCCAGTCGCCGCGACGGAACTTGTTCTCGGCCTCAGCCGCTGCCCGTTGGGCCTCGCCCTTGGTGGCGAACCTGATCGCCTTGCCGTGCTCGTCGACGACCGTGTTGTGCTTGCCGGGCGCGACCTTGTACCGGCCGCGCCAGTAGTTCCCGCGCTTCTCCGCGAAACCCACGTCCCGCTGTCTCCCTCTTCCTTGTCCTCGTCTACGGCAGATTCGATCGGGTCACGCGACAGTGCCGTACTGCTGCTGTCGACGGGGCGGGCGGGCCCGCAGGCGAGTGGCCAGAGCAACGACAGGGCGGCGCGGTTGCGCGGAGCCGCTCTGCGTACGGAGCTCGGAGAGCGGCTCGGTTGCCCGTGCGGCAGTCTGCGCAGGCTGGGTCGGCCGTTCCTCGTAGAGACGGATGATCTCGGCGAGATGCTCGGCGGTGAAGCGGTAGGCACGGCCGACCCGGGTGTGTGGTATCAGGCGCCGTCGCGCTCGGTCCTTGACCCACCAGGCCGAGCAGCCGAGAGCGTCTGCGATCTCCTCGGGACGGTAGAGGCGGGGCGGAGGGGCGTCGGAGGGCCTGTGGGGGACGGGCGCGGTCGTGGGTCGGCGCAAGGGGGCGGCTCCTAATCGGGAAGTCGGGGGCGAGTGCGTGGGCGGCTCAGGCGACGCCTGAACCCTGGAGGAGGGCGAGGGGCGATACCTGCAGGGCATCCGCGATGGCAACGAGGTCGTCGACATCGCATCGCCGCTTGGCAAGTCCGATGCGGGAATGCATCGTGTTGGACATGGGGCGGCCCAAAGCTGAACATCGCTCAGCGAGTTGACGCCGTCCGAGGCCGCGTTCGACGCGGAAAGTTTCGATAGTTCGAGTCGCCCGCATTCTTGCGGGCTCTATTTCCAGAGATCGTGCTGCCATGGCTCCAGTTGTAGCGCGCATTCGCCGGTTTGGTTAACCGGCGATCGTCGGCTATGTTGCGCCGCGCTCAATCGGTGAGCGAGGCGCTCGGGGCGCTGCGCAGGGCCAGCCTCCTGAACACGCCCCACCGTCAGAGAGCCTCTCTGACGTGGGGTGTTGTGTTGTAGCTTCGTCGCCCGCAGGACGTCAACGGCTTGTCGATGTGATCCTCCTGGCTCGGGATGCGGGGCAACTATTTGGTCAACCGCCGATCGTGCCCTACCGTTTTCGCACCCCCTCGCCGACTCAATTCTCAGCGGCATTTCTGCCGTGAGAGATTGCACCGGATAGGGCTGGACTTGCGCGACCAGGGTGTGGCTATGTTGACGACACCCCGGTTAGCGCGAGCGGCCATCGACGCCCCAGCGTCAACGGCCAGACGTTCCGAGCTCCTTCACACCCGCCCCACCCCGCCCGACGGTGAACCGTGGGCTACCAGCCCACCAGTCACCGAGTGAGGACCTGCCCCCTTGGCACGAATCCGCACCATCAAGCCGGAAGCCTTCGTCTCCGAGTCCCTGGCCGCCGTCTCCCTGACCGCCGAGCGCACCTTCTTCGGCCTGCTCACCCAGGCTGACGACCAGGGCCGCCACCGCGACCACGCCGCGATCATCGCCGGACAACTATGGGTCCTGCGTCCGGAACACGCGCCTGGCGACGTCGAACAGGACCTCGCCCAGCTTGCCGACGCCGGCCTGATATGCCGCTACAAAGGCCCGGGCGACAAGCGCTACCTGCACATCGTCACCTGGCGGCAGCATCAGAAGATCAACCGCCCCAGCGCGAGCCGCCTCCCCACCTGCCCGCACCACGACGCGCTGACTCGCACCGCGCCCGGCGCCGACGCGCCGGCTACGGGAGTCGGCATCACGGAGACCGCACCGCAGCCTCACGGAGCACTCGGTGAGGGCTCCGGGCGAATACGCGAGCCTGAGGTGAAGTCAGCCACCGATGACGAAGCACCAGGTCAGAGCGATTTCCTTGAGCCCTCCGTGAGGCAGCCGAAAGGGCTCAGTGAGGGAGCGGTGGCGCCTCACGGCCCGGATCTAGGACCTAGGATCATGGATCTAGGAGATACCCCTTCGGGGGGCGCCAGCGCCCCCGCACCCCACGCCGTCTCGGCCAAGCAACTCATCGCCGAGTACGCCGCCGCATGCGCACACCGTCCGCCCAAGGACGTCCTGGGCCATCTCGGTCACGAGGTGCGCAAGCTGCTCGGCGAAGACATCGCCCCAGCCCACGTCCGAGCCGGCCTGGAACGGCACCGTGCCAAGGGCCTGCACCCCAGCACTCTGCCGAGCCTCGTGCACGAGGCCATGAACGCGGCCCCCACCGAGCCGATCGTCCACAGGGCGTGGACAAACCCCGCCGATGTCGAAGCCGCTTACGGAGGTGACCTCTGACCGCCACACTCACCCGCGAGCCCCACCGGGTCGGCCCGCTCGCCGACCGGCTCAACGGCATCCTTGCCAGTCGCGGCATCGACCTCGCCACCGCCAACGTCGAAGAAGAGCACGCCGAGCCCGTCACCGCGCTGGAACTGGCCGACGCCAGGATCCCCGCCCGCTACCGCCGAGCCCTGGCCGACCATCCGAGGGTCACCGCCTGGGCCAGCGAAATCGCCCGCGCCGGACGCCCCGGCCCCGGCGGGCCGGGCATCGCCGAAGGCCCGTCGCTGCTGATCGCCGGCCCCACGGGCACCGGCAAGACCCACCAGGCGTACGGCGCCATCCGCACCCTGCTCGCCCGAGGGGTCCGTCTGCGCTGGGAAGCGACCACCACCGCCGACCTTCACGCGCGCCTGCGCCCGCGCGCCGGCCACGACGCCGAGCGTGACCTGCACACCCTTGCGCGCTGCCCACTGCTGTTCCTGGACGACCTCGGCGCGGCCAAGGCCAGCGAATGGACGGAGGAGCTGACCTACCGGCTCATCAACCACCGGTACGAGCACATGCTCCCAACCCTCATCACCACCAACCTTCCCATGGAGCAGCTGCGCGCCACCCTCGGTGACCGCGTCGCCTCCCGCCTCGCCGAGATGACCGACCGCGTCATCCTCGAAGGACCCGACCGACGACGCCGCATCACGCCCGTCGCCTGACCCCGCCCAGCACCACCTTCCCTGGCCTTCGTCGCGTACCGGCCGCTCTCACCCCAATCACGGCCCGCGCCGGCCTCTCGCCTCAGGGAGCCGCTCAGCGCACGGCCCCTTCGTCCTACTCTCCCCCACGTCTTGGAGCCCCTCCTGCCTCCTCTCGCCCTCGCTCCCCTGGCTCGGAACAGCGACACGCCGCTCGTCCCCGATGGGGCCACCTCCCCGGTGACCGTTGCACTCCTCATCTCCCCCGTGTTGCTCGGCCCGCTCGCCGGTTGGCTGATCCACCGGCAGCACCGCCGGGCGCCTCGCAGCAACCGCCGGCGAGGGACCATCGCAGTGCCAGTCGCAGCTCTGGCCGCCCTCGGCTGCACCGCCTACAGCGCGGACACCAGCTGGCGGTTCGCCGCCGACTACCTCGACATGGACGGCACCGCAGAGCGCGTCGCAATGTTCGCCGCCGCAGAGCTGGCCCTCTTCGCTACGGCCCTGATGGCCCGGCAGAACCTCAACGGCCCGAAGCAGGCACCCGGCCTGCCCGGCACCCTCACGTGGATCATCACCGCAGTCCAGATCCTGCCCGCCTACGCCGAGTCCGGGCTGGTCGGCGGCACCGTGCGCGCCTTCGTCGGCCCCGTCATGGCCGCGATGCTGTGGCACCTCGCCATGGGCATCGAGCTGCGCCACCGCACCCCCGACGCCGCCTCACGCAGCCTTGCCGCCGTCCTCGTCCGCCAGGCCCGCGAACGACTCCTGGCTCGCCTCGGCATCGCCGACCAGGACGCCGATGCAACCCGCCTAATCCGCGAGCGCGCGCTGAGCGAAGCCGTCGCCCTCATCCTGCGCGCCGAGTCGATGACCGACCGACAGCGCGGCAAGCGACAGCAACGGCGCCTGACGGAACGCCTACACGAGGCCCTGGAGCGGGCCGACGTCGACGGTGACCCGCTCCAGGACGAGCTGCTGCGCAAGCTCGCCACCCGCAAGCAGGCCATCGGCCTTGCCTCCGTCACACTGCCGCCACGCTGGGAGGCCCCGGCCTCCACCCCCGCCCGGGAATCCGGGCGCAGCAGCCCGCGCGCCGGCCGCACGACACAACTGCCTCGGACAGAGGACGCTGCCCGCCCACACCCATCAGACCCGGGCGACGACGAGGCGCCTCCGGCTGCCCGCCCGCAGCCTGCCCGCCCGGTGCCCGGGCTGCCCGCACGGGCAGAAGCCGAAGACGGTCTGGCGCCCACGGGCAACAGCGCGGGCAGCATGTCGGACAGACACGAGCGGAAGGCGGCTGCCCGGAAGAAACGTGACGCCGGCAAAGCCCGCGCCTCCGACGAGGTCATCCTCAATCATGCCCGCCGTATTCACGAGGAGACCGGCAGCGTCGGACGCGACCGGGTCGAGGATGCCCTGCGCGCCGCCGGTTACACCGTGTCCAGCGACGGTGTCGGACGAGTAATCCGCGAGTTCAAGGCCCAGCTCAAGCCCACAGCTGGCGATCCGCTCCGCTGATCCCCCCAGCGCCAGCACTCCCAACCAGCCCCCGACCCGAAGGGCCTCATGCACACACCGCGCCACGAAGACTCCATACCCCACGAGAAATCCCTGCCGACCGCCCCTGCCTCGTCGGGAGCAAGTTGGTGCAGGAGCATCGCTCCCGTCGGGAGCAATGCTCCTGCCTCTCCCGCCCCGGGAGTGGCAGGAGCGGATCGGCACCGGGGGGCGCCGATCGTTGAGGATGCGACCGAGGGCGGATCGCATCCTGAGAGGGAGGAACCGCGCACGTGCCACAGCACCGACTGCGCTCACGCTGCTCCGTCGAAGCCCCGTGTGCAGCAGCGTGAGCGTCTGCGCGACGAGAAGAAACGCGTGCGCCAGCCCAGCTGCCGCATGAACGACGACGAGTACCAACTCCTCGTCCGCGCAGCCGCCGAGTGCCATATGAGCGTCGCCGGGTTCCTTGCCCGCGCGGCTCTCAACGCTGCCCGCGACCTCAACCGCACCGCGGCGGACATCGCGGGTGAGAAAGAGATGCTGCAGGAGCTGTTCGCGCTGCGGCGGCACCTCGGGCAGATCGGCAACAACCTCAACCAGGTAGCCAAAGCGCTGAACTCCGGAGCCGACGCCCCGCAGGCCGCGGCCGTCCTCGCCGCCGTCCAGCGTGCCGCCAAGCGAGTCGACGCCTTCACCCAGCAGCACCTGGAAAACCAGGCGGCTGCGTGATCCCGCGCGTCCACACCAGGGGCAGGCGCACCATCGGCCTGCTCCACTACCTGTACGGGCCCGGCACGCACGAGGAGCACATCGACCCGCACCTGGTGGCCGCCTGGGACGGCCTTGCCCCCGATCCCGGCCGAGACCCCGACGCCACGTACGGCGATCTCCAGCGGCTGCTCGACCAGCCGGTCATGGCCATGCCCGAGAGCCGGCGGCCCGCCGAGCACGTGTGGCACCTGTCGGTACGCGCCACCCCCGAGGACCCGGTCCTGTCGGACGAGCAGTGGGGCGAGATAGCCCGCAGGATGGTCGCCGCCACCGGTATCGCCCCCGACGGCGACGACGCCGCCTGCCGCTGGGCGGCCGTCCGGCACGCCGACGACCACATCCACATCATCGCCACCATCGTCCGCGAGGACGGCCGCCAGGCCCGCCTTCGCCAGGACGGCAAACGCTCCCAGGCCGAAGCCCGCAAGATCGAGAACGACTACGGGCTGCGCCGCCTCCACGCCGGCGACGGCACCGCCGCCCAGCGGCCCACCAGCGCCGAACGCCACAAAGCCCAACGGGAAGACCGCAAGCGCACCGCGCGTGAGGAACTGCGCGAGACCGTACGCCGCGCCGTCGCCGGCACCACCTCCACGGAGGAGTTCTTCGACCGCCTGGCCGCCGCCGGCCTGCTGATCCGCAAGCGCGTCGCGCCCTCCGGCGACCTGCTCGGCTACAAGGTCGCCCTGCCCGACGACCGCAACGGTGAGAAGGAGCCGGTGTTCTACGCGGGCTCCACGCTCGCGCCCGATCTGTCCCTGCCCCGCATCCGTGAACGCTGGGCGCTGCCCGCGGAGGCCGCTTCGGCGGACGGCTCAGGGCGGGAGCAGCCGGTCCTGCCGGACGTGACCGGTCCCGCGTTCGCGCGGCGCCGAGCCTCCGCCGCCACCTGGCAGGCCCTCATGATCATCGATCACGGTGATGACGGCGCGGCAGCTGCCCAGATCGCCGCAGCGGGTGAAGTCCTGGACGCGCTCGCCAAGACCTCCGCCGCCCACACCCGCGCTGAACTCCGCGAAGCGGCCTTCGCATTCGAGCGGGCCAGCCGCTCCCACGTGAGGGCCGTACGCGGGCATGACCGCGCCCTGCGCCAGGCCGCCCGCGACCTCGTCCACAGCGGCCCAGCCCTCGGTCGCGGCGAAGACGGCGCCACCACCGCGATGCTCATCGACATGGCCTTCTTCCTCGCCATCGCCACCGCGAACTGGCACGCGAAGAAGCACCACAGCCAGCAGGCCGCAGCCGCCCGACAAACCGCCGAGCATCTGCGCGCCGCCTACCAGGCCGCCGCGGGGGAGCCCATGGCCGCACTGGGCCAGCGAGGCCAGCGCCTGGCCCCGCGCGTCCGGCAGCGGCAGGCCGACCTTGTTCGCCACGTGCTACCGGAGCTGGCAGAACGGATCCGGGCCGAGGACGGTTGGTCCGCACTGGCCACCACCCTCGACGACGCCCGGAGGGCTGGCCACGACCCGGCAGCTCTGCTGGCTGACGCTGCCCGGCGGCGCGAGCTCGGCACCGCCACCTCCATCAGCGACGTCCTCGTCTGGCGCCTGCGCCGCAGCGCCCACCTGCCCGCCCTACCCGAAAGCTCCCACGAGGCACTCGCCCAAGGCAGTCACCGCCAGAAGCCCTCAGTGCCCAACACGCCGCTGAGGCAGGACACCGCGAACTATTCCGGCCGCCGCCGCTGACCGGAAAGCGACGCAACATAGCCGACGATCGCCGGTTGGGCAAACCGGCGGTTCTCCGGACCATTTATGTCTCACCCGCCCACTCCCAGGAGGAACTCCCGCATGCCCAACACCCAAGCACGACCGGAGATCGTCGTCCTGCTCTGCGACACGGACGTCGAGCGCCGGCTAGAGACCGGCAAGTGGTACCACCTCGACGGGCGCCCGTTCAGCAAGGACGAGCAGAGCCTCATCCGCAAGGTCACTCGCGACGATTTCGCAGAGGCTAGGACGCAGCACAAGCGCTACGAGGACTACCGGCGCACGATGGACGAAGCTCCGGATGCCCTCGACCAGTTTCTGGCCCCGTTCTGGGAGCGGCTCGCCGTGAAGAGGCTCGGCAACGTCGTCGAGCTCATGAATGAGGACGAGCGAGCCGAGCTCGATCACCTCCTCGGGCTCATCGTCGACCCAATCCGCCCCTTCACCCCCTACGCCTTCTGACCCTGGACCCCGCGCCGATACGTACCCAACGCGCTGGTGACCGACTCCAAAGACCGATCCGGCATCTGACACAGAGGCGTGTGCGTCCCATGCGATAGCCGGTAGGACTCGTCACGCCGAACGAAGCACCAGGCATGGAGGCGGACCGCTCTCAACAACCTCAGACCGTGACGCACGAGGACGCCGACCAGGGCACAGCAGCATGAAGCCGGGCCTCCCCGAGGGGAGGCCCGGCTTCTATGTGTTGGATGGCCCTCAGCCGGCTGGAGCGCGCAGGAGCCGGTCATGGGTGCTCTCCGGCACCACCCGACGCAGCACCGGTGCGCTGGAACTGAGGGAATCGGCGAAGGCGGCGACGAGGTCGTGCGGCACGCTGGGGCCGAAGGACGCCGCCCACAGGTAGCCCGCTCCGAGCACCGGCTCCGCCCACGCCTGCCACCCAGCCATGGCCGCCTCGTCCGCCTCAGCCACCAGCGCGAGTGGCTCGCCATCCTGGATGAGGGGCGGCACCTCGCCGAGGCGGACGTGGGAGGCGAACGTCGGGTCCACCGCTCCCGTGCCGGGCTGGTCTACGTCACGCAGCCACCCGTGCGCCGTAACCGCGTCGAGGACCACCTCGGGGCCACCGAGCGGCATGGCCGGCTGATCGCGGGCGTCGAGCGCGTCGAGGAAGGTGCCGAGGACCTCTCCCGGCACATCGGGGGTGAAGTAGGCCAACCACTGGGCGAGCGGGCTGCTCGGGTCCGAACGAGCGGACACCTGCCAGGCGATCGGCAGGTTCCCCAGGTGGAACGGCTCGTCCGGCAAGACCCACTGCGCCCACCGCAGGGAGTCGGGACTGATGTGCAGGACGGTGCTGCGCAGGACCTGTCGGTCCTCCAGCGCCTCGTCCGGCTGCTGGCGCCCGCGGACGATCGTCAGGCTCGTCCAGCCGAGGCCGGCGAGCGTATCGGCGACAGCGTCGTACAGACGCCCGTCGTCACCGGCCAGGTGCCGTGGACCGACCCAGTACGCGGACGGGACGTTCGTCGGGCTGGGTGGGCCGATCGGGAAGTCGGGATGCAGGTACCCCTCCAAGAGCTTGGTGATTTTGATGCCGCTAGCGCGGACGTCGAGGGTGCCCGAGGGGCTGGAGCCTCTGGCAGTCACAACTGCTGGGACGTCTCCAGTACGTGAGCAACAGCGGCGGCGACGACATCGGCCGGCGTCTCGGTGTCGAAGGACATCTGGTAGCCGCGCACCTTGGCCGTACCGGTGACGGCGATCTTCCATCCCTCGCCGTCGGTGCCAGGGCGCCCGAGCGGGAACCATCCAAGGTAGAAGCGACCGTCCTTCGAATTGACGTGTACGTCCGCGCGGTCGTCCACGACCAGGTGGAAGTCGTCGGCGGAGAACTGATCTATCACGAGCGTGGCCTGGCCCGGAC
Organism: Streptomyces zinciresistens K42; assembly: GCF_000225525.1. Classification (GTDB taxonomy): domain Bacteria; phylum Actinomycetota; class Actinomycetes; order Streptomycetales; family Streptomycetaceae; genus Streptomyces; species Streptomyces zinciresistens. Next base: position 83,578 of record NZ_AGBF01000008.1, read on the forward strand.
CGAGCAGCCACTCGCGCAGCCGCAGGGCCTCAACAGTGGTGGAAAATCCGGGCCCCTGGGGCGCCGCAGTCACAGACAATCACCTCTCTGACCTGGGTGCTTCGCGAGAAGGTCGTCCAGGTTCACATGCCGCTGCCGCATTGGCCAGTCATTCGTGGATCTTCGCTGTCTGCCCCCGGCGAACTGAGACGCAGAGGGCGAGACATCGCAGTCGCACAGAGAAAGAGCGTGCGCGCGGCGGGGACAGTGCTGATAGTTGCCGCATGGATGCGATCGAGGCCGCACGCGCTGTCGTAGAGGAACATCACCCCGAAGCACGAGCCGCGTTCCTGGGCGGCAGCGTCGTGACCGGCCGCCGAACGGCCACTTCGGACCTCGACGTCGTGGTCCTGCTCCACGGCGCCCCAGCCCCCTACCGGGCGAGCCTCCAGTACGCCGACTGGCCAGTGGAGATGTTCGTTCACACCGAGGCGACGTGGCACGCCTACGTCGAAAGGGAGCTGCGCAAGCGCCGGTCACCGCTGCTGTGGATGTGTGCCGACGGGCTGCTGCTCTTCGACACCGACGGACTCGGAGCCCGCCTCGCCGCACAGGCCCGGAAGCTGACCGCCGCCGGACCACCCCCGGTGTCGTCGGAAGAGATCGACGACCGCCGCTACGCGATCACCGACCTCCTCGACGACCTCGCGGGAAGCGACGACCAGAGCGAGCGGCTGTTCATCGCGACCGAACTGGTGCGACGCACCGGTGAGCTGGCACTGGCCGTTGGCGGTTCGTGGGATGGCGGTGGGAAGTGGCTGGCACGCCGCCTTGAGACAACCGCGCCAGGGGTCAGCACACGCCTCCACCACGGCCTACAGGAGGTACTGGACGGGAGAGTCGAGACCCTCGAGGCCGTCGTGGACGAGGTGCTCGGGCAGACCGGTGGCCGGTTGTGGTTCGGCTACAAGCGTGTCGGGGCGCCCTGAGCGATCCCGCGCTGCGGACGTCGCAACGTCTATTCCTCCACGTGCAGATCACGCGATCGACAGCAAATCCCGAGTCTCCTCGGCGCACCCCCACGACAGCGTGACGCCAGCACCTCCGTGCCCGTAGTTGTGCACGACCACGGTGCCGTCCTCCCCCACCTCTTCCTCCACACGGACCCTGGCGCGGGTCGGTCGAGCGCCGACCCGGTGCTCCAGGACACGGGCCTGGGCGAGTCGGGGCTCGACCTCGGCACAGCGGGCGAAGATACCGGCCGCCGCCTTGTCATCGGGGGCCAGATCGCCCTCGCCGTCGATCGCTGTGCCGCCCAGGACGACGGTGTCGCCGTGAGGATAGAAGCACAGCAGATTGGGCGAGAGACCGGCGTCCTCGGAGAAGAACTCGGTCAGCCCGGGGTTGGTCACGACGACGTGCTGGCCGCGGATGGGCCGGAGGCCAGGGTCCGGAACCAGGTCGCGTGCGCCAAGGCCCGCGCAGTTGACGATCACCGAAGCCGGACCGACGTCCGATAGCGAAGTCAGCCGTCGCCGCTCGACCACACCCCGGGCATCGCGGAGCCGGCGCAGGAGGTAGTCGAGGTAGGTGGGCATGTCGATCAGTGGCACGCTGAACCGGTAGCCCGCGGTGAACCCGGCCGGGAGTTCGGCCCGCTCGCACGGTCGGAAACCCGGCAAAGTGGTGGCCCAGTCCGGCGCGGCTTCGGCCGTACGGGACGCCTCGATGCCACTGGTGAGCCGAACGCCCGTCGTCGGGTCCTGGGCCAGCTCCCGGAAGATCTCCAAGGACTGTTGTCCCCACTGGTCGACCTTGTCCTTCGGCTCGACCAGGTAAAGCCCCCACATCGCCCCGGCCGCCAGCGACGTGACACCAGGCACCTGCTCGGCGATCACGTATACCGAAGCCCCGGCCTCGGCGAGAACGACGGCCGTGGTGAGCCCAGCCACCCCAGCCCCGACAATGACAACGCGCTCCCCTGCGGTCATGAACCTGACCCTAACGGCCGGGTTGCGTTGATGGGGCGTGTTGGGCGAGGGCGTTCTCCAAGGCTGGCAGGAAGCCGCGCACGTGAGGGTTGCGCTGTCGGCGGCGGAGGTCGGCGGCAAGCTGGTGGAGCAGCGCCGCGCTGCGAGGCGAGCGGACGGCATCAAGGCGGTCGGCGGCGATCTGACCGATCTCGCAGGCTGCCTCCAGGTCTCCGTGCGCGCTGTGTCCCAGGGCCAGCCAGGCTCCCTCGAACATGGCTCGGCGCTGGCTGGGGTCGCCGCGCGGGACGTCGTACGCCCCGGATCTCAGCATCTCGGTCCCTTGGGCGAGGAAGCGGCGGCTCTTCTTTCCGCTCTCCGTCTTCTGCTGTGCACGACCCATCTGGATGAGGCCGTAACCGGCCTGACAGTCCAGGTGGTTGTCGGTAAGGAAATACATCCAGCGGGGCTCTTCTTGTCCGCCGTCCCGCCTTGCGATCAGTTCGCGGGCAGCGCCACGAGTGTGGGCGAAGTCGTTGTCACGGCCGGCGGCGGCGTACGCGTAGGCAAGCCGGGACAGGACGGACGCCCGGACGGCCAGCGGGGCGGCGTCACTCGCACGGCGGGCGGCCTCTCCGAGAGCGATGGCGTCCGCGGGGTGTCCTCGACTCGCCGCCTGGAAGGAGAGGTCGCCCAGGATATGGGCGCACAGGGGAAGATCGTTTACCTGATGCGCGGCCCGGAGCGCCGTGACGAAGTAGCGCTGCGCCAGTCCGTGATCGGCCGCGTCGAAGGCCATCCAGCCGGCCAGCTGGCCGATCTCCGCGAGCGCGCGGATCAGACGGCTCGCGACAGCTGGAGAGTGGCGGCCTTCGCGAATCAGCAGCCCGACAGCCCGGAACTGTGCTCCGACGTAAGGCAGATGACGTGCCCCTCCGTGCTCGTCGTCGAGCAACTGGAGCATGGGAAGGTGCTGCTCGACCTGGTCCACGAGCGGGTCGGTGCCGAGCGACGACGTCATTCGGGGCGTGTACTGACCGCGTCCCGCGGTACCGTCGAGGTACTGGGCGACGATCGCGAGGAGTCCCGCGCCCGAGATCGCGAGGAACCGGCGACGGTCGACGAGCCCTCCCATCACCCAGTCCTCCACGATCGCCTCCATGCCCTGCGCGGTCCAAGGCCGCGCGAGATCCGTGTCCGCGGGGACCAGCGCTGACGAGTCGCCCACACGGCCCTGCCACAGTTCGGCCACCGAGACATTCCTACCCAGCTCCTGGGAGAGCACGTAGGCGGCCATCATCGGCAATGGCGAGCGCGGCAGGGAGCCGGCGTCCCGCCAGTGGTACGGCGCCGACTCGGCCACCGTCCCCGCGCCGAAGACCCGGTTGAGCTTGCGAGCGAGCGCCTTCGGGCTCCACCCGAGTTCGTCGAGGCACCCCGCCAGTACGACATTGGGCTCGCCTGTCTGCGGTGCCACGTGCGACCGCCCTTCGCTCCAGTGGTTCGTCCATCACTTCACGGGCCCCATGGTGATGCCCCTGGACGGGCGATTCACCACCGTCGCATGGAAGTTGACCGAGTTGACCCACTGATCGGGTCCTGTCTGACCGTCCCTCTGGTGTGTTCTTGGATCCCGGCGGAGGCGCCCGTCTTCCGAGCCGACGGAGAAAGAGGTGGGCCTTGAGACAGCAAACGAGCACCTCCCCAGGTCGACCGGGCGGTGTGCTGGACCGTGACGCCGGACGACCAACCTCCGCCCCCAGAAGCGGGCTTGTCGCTGGAGACGGCACGACCACCCTGATCACGGATCTGCCGTACGGACCGAAAGCGGCCGAGGTCGCCCGGGACGCCGTGACGCTGGCACTGCGTGGCACTGAGACGGACGTACTTGCCGATGCCCGCCTGATCGGGTCGGAGCTCGCGACGAACGCCTTCGTCTCGGGCAGTCCGCCGTTGGTTCTGTGCGTCGACCGCAGGAGTCTGGCCAGTGGCGGCCTGGAGGTCGAGATCACCGTCACCGACGGCGGCTGTTCCCGACCCGCGCCTGCTACTCCTACCGCTCCTGAAGAGCAGGCCGAATCAGGACGGGGACTGGTCATCGTCGATGCCTTGGCCGACGCCTGGTCGCTGACCACTGGCACCCACGGCTCTCGTGCCTGGTGCCGGCTCGCCCACAGGCCGCGCTCTTCGTCCGCAGGCGCCTGATGTCCATGCCTGCCCAAGCCCGTCCTCCAAGGAGGCACCACACAGTGCGCATCGACCATGCGACTGCCCCACCCTCACCCACGGCTGTACCGGAGGCCGATCGCCAGCCCAGGGTCGTCGTCGCTCTCCACGAGGGCTTCTACGGCGCGGAGTCGGGCACCGGCTTCAGCAACCGCGCCTTCCTCACGGCACTGGCCCGGCTCCTGCCGGCAGGCCGCCTCTCAGTGATCACGCCGCACGTGCCCGAGAGCGCGAGAGCGCACGATCAGCGGTGGGCCGGCGAGGTGCGGCAGATGCTGCGACAGGCCGCAGCCGAGGTCATCACGATCCCGAAGGTCAACGCGCCGCCGGACTCGGTCCGCGGCTCGGTTCAGCTGTGCGACCTGGCTGGCGAGGCGGCCATCCGCATCGCCGCGCGGGCGGGCCGGTGCCTCCTCGTCGGCCTCGACATCCCGTTCCTCGGGCTCGCGCCCTACACGTCGCCGACCACGGACCTGCTGCTCGTGCCCCGCTCCACGACCGCGCTGACGCGGCCTAAGGACGTCTCCCGCGTCCGCTGGGAGCGGGACGCCCTGCGGGCGGCGACACTCCGAGGTGCGCGCGTCGGGGCTATCTCCTCCCACATGCGAGGCCACCTCGTCGTCAACTACGCCGTCCCTCGGTCGAGCATCGTGAGCATCCCTAACGGGCTGATCCGTGAGGAGATGGTCAGGCCGGCCACGGCTCTGCCGCTGCCTTTCAAGGCCCGCGCCGGGTTCCTTCTCGCCATGGGCCGCGCAGTCCCGACGAAAGGCTTCGAAGATCTCCTGGAGGCGTTGCGCCTGCTGAAGGAACGCGGTGTCCCCGTTCCTCACCTGATGCTGGCTGCCGTTACCTCGGAGAAACACCAGCATCTCTCCTCGTACCAGCAGGACCTGGCGGCACACATCCGCGCGCACGGCCTGGACGCGACTCTGATCAATCGCTTCACCCCCGCGATCCGTGCCTGGCTGCACAGCCCGGCCCTGCGCGCTGTCATCGTTCCCTCTCGCGAGGAACCCTTCGGCCGGATACCCCTGGAGGCGTTCGCAGCCGGTGCGGGCCCGGTGGTCGCGACCACGGCCGGCGGCCTGGCACAGACCGTCATCGACGGCGAGACCGGCTTCACGGCCGCACCGCAAGACCCCAGGTCCCTGGCCTCCGCCCTGCACCGGGCCCTGACCGTCCTGCCCCGAGAACGCGATCGGCTCCGGAGCGCCGGGGCGGCCCTGGTGCGCTCCCGCCACGACTACGAGGCCAGCGTCGGTTCCGTCATGGACCGCATCGCCCCTTGGACGCTGGCGCGGTCAGCCACCGCGGAGGGCCGCCTGCGATGAGACAGCCGGTGGTGCTGATCAGTCTGGAGTCCCCGCACTCCTTCTGGCGGCTGTCCTCCGAGCACGAGCGTGCGCTGTCCGCCGCCTTCCCCGGCCTCAAGTTCCGCAGGGCGACCGAGGAGGCCGTGCCGCACCAGTTGGCTGACGCACACGTCTACTTCGGGTGGCGATTCGCCCCCTCGTGGCTGTTCGCCGCGCCACATCTGAAGTGGATCGCTTCCCCGTCCGCCGGCACCGACCATCTGCCGGTCGCCGAGGCGCACTCCGTCGGGGTGGCCCTGACCCGCTCCTACGGCTTCCACGGCAGGCCCATGGCCGAGCACGCCATGGGCCTGGTCCTGGGCTTCTCCCGCGGGCTGTTCACCAGCCAGCGCGTCCAGCGGAACCGTGCCTGGTGGAAGGACGACTTGGCCGAGGAGTTCTTCGACCTGGCCGGGGCGACGATGACCATCGTCGGCTGCGGCAGCGTAGGACGCCACCTCACCCAGGCCGCTCGGGCCTTCGGCATGAACGTCATCGGAGTGCGCCGGACACCACCTGCGGCTTCCGAGGGCGGGATCACATGGGTGCACACGACGGCAGTGCACCAGGCGGTGTCCATCGCCGACGTAGTGGTCAATCTGCTGCCCGCGACCCCGGCGACGGATCGCTACTTCGACCACAACCTCTTCTCGGCGTGCAAACCCCGCTCTCTCTTCCTCAACCTCGGCCGCTCGGCAACCGTCGACCATTCGGCCCTCCTGGCCTCCCTCGACACCGGCCACCTGCGCGGCGCGGCCCTGGACGTGTTCGATCCGAAACCGCTGCCCGCCCGCCATCCGCTGCGGCTCCACCCCCGGGTCGTACTCACCCCGAAAAGCTCGGTGTTCTGCCGCGCGTACATGAACGAGGCGGTCGCGTTCTTCGCCGACAACCTGCACCGCTACCTCTCGGGCCAGCCCCTCAACGGCCTGGCCGAGGCGCCCGCCACCCGCTCTCCGCTCGTAGGAGGCTGACCAATGCCCACCGCAGACCACGACGACCTGGCCGCCGCCTTCGCCGCCGCAGGCCGCAACCACCCCTACCTGGCCTTCACCCTGAACTCGCTGTGCAACCTGGACTGCGTGTTCTGCAAGCCCCGGTGCATGCCGGACTACGGGCACAAGGACCGGCCCCTGACCGCCTCCGACTACGCGGCCATCGCCACCGAGGCCGGGGCCTGGGAGATCAGGAAGGCGCACTGCTCCGGCGGTGAACCGACCCTCCGAGCCGACATCCTCGACGTCATCGCGGGGCTCGCCGACGGCCTCGGGCCCGACGCCGCGATCGGCATGACCAGCCACGGCAACCTGCGCCGGGGGCTGTGCGTCGAACAGCTCCACGACGCCGGCCTGACCTACCTCAACCTCAGCCTCCACAGCCTCGACCCGGCGCGGTCCGCCGCGATCATGGGCGGGGGCGACCCGCGCACCACCCGGAGCACCCTCGACGCCGCCCTCTCCCTCGGCCTGCGAGTGAAGATCAACTGCGTTCTTCAGCGCACCTCCCTGGACGACGCCTTCGCCGTGGCCGAACTCGCCCGCGACCTGCCCGTCGCCGTCCGCCTGATCGAACTCCAGAACATCGGCCCCGCCCAAGCGCTCTTCGACACCGAGTTCATTACCGAGGCAGAGGTCCGCGACCGTCTCCACGAGTGGTTCGCTGACGCCGGCGAAGTCCCCCGGGACCAGCTGGGCGTCCGCAGCCCCGGTCAGTACCTTCGTCCCGACGGGTGGGCAGGGTCGATCGGCTTCATCTCCAACTCCAGCTGTGCCACCTGCTCCGACGCCAACCGGATCAAGATCACGCCCACCGGAGTAGCGCGACCCTGCATCCTGCACAACCGCGACATCCCCCTGAAGCCCCACCTCGCCGGCGGCACCCTCGGCGACGCCTTCGCTCACCTCTTCCAGGCCATGCTCGACCGCAACACCAACGACGCCTGGCAGGGCTTCCACTATGTCGACTACGACCTGCGCTGGGACCGGATGGAGCGCCCTGAAGGCACCCCGGTCCTGCCCCTGCTGCCCGTCCTCCCCACGGGGGCGGCTGGCCCCTCCTGCGCCCGCGCCTCCACCGGGGAGCGGTGATGGTCGTGGTCGACGCGCCGCCTCTCTACCAGGGACTCGGCGTTCTGTACGAAGGCGAGCTGGACGCTCACGGCGTCGGGGCTGTGATGCTCACCCACAAGTGGCAGCCGGCCGACCTGCTGGCTCCGCACTCCGACATCGACGTACGCGTCATCCTGCGCCAGGCACCTGCGGACTGGGAAGAGTGGAACCACCGCCTGGCCGCCGCACACACCGCCGCAGTCGACCGGGAAGTCTTCCATCGACGTCTCCTGGAGCACCCGCCCGGCTTCGCTTTCACCGTGACCGAGACGGACGGGAGACTCGTCTCCGCGCCCGAACTCGCGACCTGGTCACTGATCAGCGGCAGCGCGCGGGACTTCCAACGCTGGAAGTCCCGGGCCCAGATGGCGCCCTGGTGCGAGGTCGATGAGCGGTTCTACCGGAGGATCCTCCAGGCTCGGATGGGCGGCCGATATCAGCTGGCCGCGGACAGCACGGACAACGTGGTCGAGGACATCGCCGCGTACCGACGCCACTGCGTGGCGTGGCACTACCTCGCCCCGTGCTGGTTCGCCGCCGCCGCACTCGCGACCCGGACCCGCTGCCCCGGAAAGACGGCGGCCCTCACCCAGTGGCGGCCGGAGGGACTGGACGGATACGCCGAGCTGTTCCTCCGGCACTCAGAGAACCGCGCCGATGTCCGACCGCGGAGCCCGCGCCACCTGCTCCGCGCGGCCCATGTAGCTCTGGAGGCGGCCATGCGCCGCGTTCCTGACGGGGGCCGCCCAGACGGCCAGGGGCAGGAGCACGCTCGTACTGACTGGGTGATGACGTCCGGCATGCTCCGTGTACGCGTCGCCCGCTGGCTGTACTACCTCGATCCGCCGCCAGGCATGGCGACCGAGTACCTGATCCGGCGGGAGGCGAAGGAACTCCGCTCCGCTGCGCAAATGCTGACCGTGCTCGCGGCAGACGAGGCGACTGCCGCCCAGCGGCTGGCCACCCGGATGGCGGCGCTGATCCCCACTGGACCCACCACCGCCGGCACCCTGCGCGCGACCCTCGCGCGCTGGCACCAGCAGAAGACCACCGTCCAGGACTTCCTCAGCCTCACGCCCGACGACGTCCACCTCTGACCCAAGGAGTCTCGCCAATGCCCCCGCGTGCGCCTGTGCCCCGCACCCTCAAAACGGCCAAGGTAAAGATCACCACGAAGTGCAATCGGCACTGCGACTTCTGCATCTTCGCCGACGGTGCCCAGGGCGAGAACATGTCCCTGGATCTGTTCTCCACCATCCTGACCCGGCTGGAGACCGTCCCCTTCCAGCAGCTGCACATCAACGGCGGCGAACCCACCGTGCACCGGGACTTCCCGGCACTCAGCGACGTCGCCCGCTCGCGACTGCCGGACAAGGTCATGGTCCTGGGTACGAACGCCATCACACTGGCTCGCAACCAGCCGATCATGGAGGCGACCCTCCGCTCGTACGACCAGATCCTCATCGGCTGCGACGATGAGCACGGGAACTACGACGAGGTGCACGCCGTCGTGCCCCGCCTCCGCGAAGCAGGCAAGACCGTGGTCGTCAACAGTGTCCTGGAAGGCATCAGTGCCACCCGGCTCACGCAGCTCGGGGCGCTGTGCGAGAAGTACGGTGCCGTCCACGTCACCAACCACGTGCACCACGTCGACGTCGGCCAGCCCGCGAACGAGCTGCGTGGCCTCTGCGACCGTTACCTCGACCAGCACCTGATGATCGAGATGGACGGGTCCTGCTACCGCTGCTTCAACGCCATGGCGAAGGACGACAGCGAGTTCAGCATCTGGGACGAGGACTTCGCGGCCAAGGTGTTCGCGCCCCGGGGGCACCACTTCCGGTTCTGCCTGCGCTGCCACGAGTACACCGACTCCGGCGCCGCACTCGTCCCCGCCCTCATCGTCTGATCGGGAGGTACACCACCATGCCCGCAGTCCTCGGACTGAACTTCCACCACGACACGGCCGCCGCGTTAGTCGTCGACGGCCGCGTCTACGCCACCGAAGAGGAGCGCTGGAGCGGCGTCAAGCACAACCACCCCACCCGCAAGGGCACGCTCACCGCCCCGACCCGCGCGCTCCAGTGGTGCCTGGAGGCCGCCGGCATCGAACCGGAGGACATGGACGCCGTCTGGGCCGCCTCCATGCGTCCCAACCCTGCGGCCGGCTGGTGGCTGGCCGAGGAGCGGGAGGAACTCGCCGCCCTCCTGCCCGCCCCGCTCGGCGAACACCTCCGCCTCCTCTCCCACCACACGGCCCACGTGCTCTCCGGCTACCTGCTCTCCGGGCACGAGCACGCCGCGGGCCTCGTCATCGACGCCGGCGGCTCTTCCCTGGGCTCCGACTTCGGACCGGGCCGCGAGCGCATCACCGGGTACGACCTGTGGTCCGATCGCATCGACCGCCTCCACCAGGGAATGCCCGCCATCGTGCCGGGCCCGGTCGGGCCCCGGCGGGTCCACTCCTCCCTCGGGCACTTTTACCGGAACCTCGCCCGGCGGGTGATCCCACCCGGCGACGAGCCCGAAGGCAGCATGATGGCGCTCGCGGCCTTCGGCGATCCTCAGCGCTACGGAACACACATCCGCGAACTGGTCCGGCTCGGCGACGAGGGCGAGGTCCGCATCGACCACCCGTGGGGTTCCGCGGACAGCAGCACACCGCTGCTCCTGGATGGACGGGCGTGGACCGCCGACAACGTCGCGGAGCAGCCGGAACACAAGCGTGCCGACCTGGCCGCCGCCGTCCAGGAGGTCTTCGCCGAATCGGTCGTCCACATCGCCCGCCACCTGCAACGACTCACTCGGGCCTCAGCGTTGGTGTTCTCGGGCGGATGCGCACTGAACTCCCACCTCAACGGCCAGCTGGCCGCCGACAGCGGCTTCGATACCCTCTTCGTCGCGCCCGCCCCGCACGACGCTGGCACAGCCGTGGGCGCCGCGCTCTACGGCTGGCACTACCAGCTCGGGCAGGACCGCCTGCCTGTTCCCACCGACGCTGCCTGGGGACCCAACCCAGGCACGCTGCCCACGACAACGGTGCCGCCCGGCTATCACGCCTTGCCCCACCTCGGGCTCGGACTGCCAGCCACAGTGGCGGCACTGCTCGCCGAGCACCGCATCGTCGGCTGGGTGCAGGGACAGCTCGAATTCGGGCCGCGTGCCCTCGGCCATCGCTCGATCCTCGCCCACCCCGGTCCCGCCGCCACGAGGGACCGACTCAACGCGATCAAGAAGCGAGCCGCGTACCGCCCGTTCGCGCCAGCCGTCCTCGCCGAGCACGCCACGGAATGGTTCATGTCGGCGGGCGACCCCTTCATGAACCGCGTCGCCACGGTCCGACGGTGCCGAGCCGACCGAGTCGCAGCGGTCACCCACCACGACGGCACCGCCCGCGTCCAGTCCGTCGCCGCCGACCACCAGGGCCTGCGCGATCTCCTTGAGCAGTTCCGCGACCTCACCGGACTGCCCCTGCTGCTCAACACATCCTTCAACCGCAAAGGCGCCCCGATCCTGCGGACCGCTGAGCAGGCCGTGGCAGCGGCGGTGGAACTGCGCCTCGACGCCCTCGCCGTCGGGGACACCTTGCTGCTCGCCGACCACGTCCCCGATCCCCGTGCCGCGTCCCTTCGTACGAGGTGAGGCGAATGGACCCCATCGATCTCGACCACATCCTGACCGTGCTCGGTGCCGCCGCGTGGAGCCCGGACGAGCAGTCCCGCGCCCGTGTGGCCGCCGACCTCGCCCTCACGGTCTACGACGGCCACACCCGCGACCAGGGCACCCCTTACCTGGAGCACCCGCTGGCCGTCGTCAGGCTCCTGCGAACGGAGATCGGCGTCCGCCGCCCGGTGCCCCTCCTCCTCGCCCTTCTCCATGACGCCTTGGAGGTGGCCCCTGAGTCGGAGGCACTGCTCGTCCATCACCTCGGCGGCCCGTTCACCGCCCGCCTGCGTGCCATGACGGCCGACCACCGCCTCGAGCAGCGCACGAAGTCCGTCGGCGACGAGACCCGCTGGCGCGCGAAGCAGGCCGCGCTCCCGCCCGAGGACCTCCTTGTCCGGCTCGCCGACCGCCTGCACAACCTGCGCGACCTCGCCGCGTCCCCGAACCTCGACCGGCACCGACGGTTCCTCCAGACCCTGGGCGATTTCCACCTCCCCCTCGCCAACGCCGCCCGCGACCTCGGCCCCCATCTGGAGACCATGCATGCGCGACTGCACGCCGAGTACGTCCACCACATACAGGAGGTACGTCCGTGAAACGGGTCGTCTACTCGATGGAGCCGGTCGGCCGGACCGGCGGCCGGGTCTACCTACGGATGCTCCACGAGGTGACGGCCGACGACGTGGAATGGCGCACCGTCCCGGACCACAAGCGGACCTACCGGGTCCGCCGCTGGCGCAAGCTCCGCCACCTCGCCCGCCTGGCCCCTTCCATACGGGCGCTGCACGGCACCACCGGCACCTTCGTGTGGGACGACCTGAGCCTGCTGCTGTTCACACCCGAGATGCGCGCCCGCACGGTGTTCCTCCTGCACCACTACGAACCGCTCCAACACGACTCCGCCCCCATCGAGGCCATGCTCTGGGAGAGGCTGTTCCGCGTTCTGCCGCAGTGCGCCGCCGTGGTGTGCGTCGCCCCGTACTGGGCCGACCAGCTTCGCGCCCGAGGCGTCCGCAACGTACAGGTGATCTACAACGCCTTCGACATGGCCGAGGTGGAGCAGGCACGCGGTTACGACCGGGCCGAGTGCCGCGCAGAGTTCGGCCTGCCACCCGACGTGATCGGCGTCTACGCGGGCAAGGCCGTGCACTGGAAGGGAACCGAGGAGGTCTCGGCAGCCCTGGCCGGCGTTCCCGGTCTGCGGGTGATCACCAGCGGCAGCAACACCATCGGCCTCGACAGCGCGCACTACGACGTCGAGCGCGAGCGGTACCTGCGTCTGCTGCGCGCCTGTGACGTCGGTGTCTTCCTCCCGCGGATGCGGGAGGGCTGGAGCCGCGGCGCCGCCGAGGCTTTACTCCTCGGCCTGCCCTGCCTCATCCGCCCGGTGGCCGGCCTGGGCGACCTCGCCGCGCTGGCCGGCCAGCCGGTCCCGGACCTCCGCCGCCTCCCGGCACAGGTCCGGCAGCGCGCGGAGACACGCCCCACCGAGGCCAAGGCCGCGTACGAGGCCCTGGCCCGGTTCGACCTGAACTACTTCGGCGACGCCTGGGGCAACCTCCTGGCGCAGGTCACCTGACCAGCGGCTAAGCCTGCGCGGCCAGCTTCTTGCTGGCGGCGTCCAGACGGGCCAGCACGCGGTCCCGGCCGAGCAACTCCATGGACTCGAACAGCGGGAGTCCGATCGTCCGGCCGGTGACCGCGACCCGGATGGGTGCCTGGGCCTTGCCCAGCTTCAGCCCGTGCTTCTCCCCGACGGCGAGCAGGACGGCCTTCAGGTCGTCCGCCTTCCAGTCCGCGACGTCGGCCAGCTCGGCGCGGGCGTCCGACAGGATGTCGCCGGCGCCCGCCTTCATCGCCTTGTTCCACGACGCCTCGTCCTCGACCGGCTCGTCGAGGAACAGGAAGTCCACATAGCTGGTGATCTCGGAAAGCAGCGCCAGCCGGGTCTGGGCCAGGGAAGCCGCCGCCTCGAAGACGTCCTTGTCGAACGCCTCCGGCCGCCACGGCGCGTACGGGGCGACGAGCCACGGCGCGCAGGCGGCGGCGAACTGCTCCGGTGACAGGGCGCGGATGTACTCGCCGTTGAACGCCGTCAGCTTCTTCACGTCGAAGAAGGCCGGCGCGGTGTTGACGTCCTCGATCCGGAAGAGCTGCTCCAGCTCCTCGTACGGCCGGATCTCCTGGTCGTCGCCCGGGCCCCAGCCGAGGAGCATGAGGTAGTTCACCATCGCCTCGGGCAGGAAGCCCTCGGCGAGGTAGCCCTCCAGCGCCACCTTGTCCCGGCGCTTGGACAGCTTCTGCCGCTTCTCGTTCACGATCACCGGCAGGTGCGCCCACACGGGCGGCTTGGCTCCGAGCGCCTCCCACAGCAGCTGCTGCTTCGGGGTGTTCGACAGGTGCTCCTCGCCCCGGATGACCTGCGTGATTCCCTTATCCAGGTCATCCACGACGTTGGCGATCAGAAATACCGGGGACCCGTCGCCACGGGCGATCACGAAGTCCTCGATCGCGCTGTTCGGGAACGCCGGCTCCCCGCGGACCAGGTCGACCACGACGGTCTCACCCTCATCCGGCGTCCGGAACCGCAGCGCCCGCCTCTCCTCAAAGGCCAGCCCCCGGTCCCGGCAGAACCCGTCGTACCCGAGGTGCTCCGACCCCGTGCGCTCCTTCAGCTGCTCCCGGGTGCAGTCGCAGTAGTACGCCCGGCCGGCCGCGAAGAGCTGCTGAGCCGCTTCCCGGTGCCGGTCGGCGTTGTGCGACTGGAAGTACGGCCCCTCGAAGGCCGGGTCCTCGCCATGGATGCCGATCGCCGCGAGCGCGCTGATGATGCCCTCGGTCCACTCCGGCTTGTTCCGGGCCGCGTCGGTGTCCTCGATCCGCAGCACGAACCTGCCGCCGGACTGTCGCGCCACCGCCCAGTTGTAGAGAGCGGACCGTGCACCACCAACATGGAACATGCCGGTCGGGGATGGGGCGAAACGAACGCGAACCGGGGCAGTAGACATGCGCTCCAGGGTACCGACGTCGGACCTACGCCTCGGACCACTCGCCCTACCCCCGCACCGATGTTTTTGTCGGCGGTCTCTGAACCTGAACCCCTTTGGGGTCGGTGAGTTTTGACCCCCGTGTCCAGTTGTTCAACCGGTTGCCGCGCCCGGTGTGCGGCCGATGTCTCGGTCTTTGAGCCCGGTAGGAGTCTCCCTCCAAGGAGAGCACATCGGCGTGGTGGACGAGGCGGTCGATCATGGTT
>NZ_AGBF01000007.1 GCF_000225525.1 Streptomyces zinciresistens K42
CGGTCACCGCCCCCGGCACGCCCAGATCACCACCGGAGCGCCGTCGGGGCCGTGAGTGAAAGCCCGGGCGTCGCCGCACGCGGCACAGCAGACAGCGAAGTACCGCGCAGGCGGCTCGCTGCCGACGCCCTCCGCCCACTGCACCGGTCCCGCGTCACCACACACTTCGCAGTGCCGAGGAACATGGCTCATCCACGGCAGGTCCTCCCACTCACCCCAGCTCACCGCCCGGCCCCGATGCTCCTGCGGCAGATGGACAGCAGCGGGGCGCCCAGGCAGCACCGGCTCGCTGCCGGGCAACGCCTCGGCCGCGGCAGGAGTCTGGGGCGGTTCGCCCCGGGCGACAGCGAGGCACGTACGGCAGGCTCGACGTTCATCGAAATCCCCGGCGTACGGTCGGACCACCGGGACGTCGTTCCCGTGGCCGCTGCACAGGAGTTGCACGCCGGCGGCCAGTCCAGCGGGCGGCACCTCCGTCGGCGCGATGCCGTGCAGCTCACCGGTCTTCGGCGCACGTACGACCACCACGGGCGACCGCAGACCGGCACCGGCCATGGTCACGGGTGGCGGCGTCTGGGTCCGAGCGAAAGGTCGGTGCATCACAGAGGGAGGCTGGCCACGATGCTCAGGTCCCGGCGCGTCTGGGTGTTCGTACTCGTCTTGGAGTACGTGTTCCACCCGGCGGAGGAGAGCGCGACGCGCACGCGCTCGAGGGCTTCGTTGCGGGCCTCGCGGACGCGGACGACGCGCGGACGCCGGAGCGCCCTCTCGTTGTCGCGGCCGTCGATGAACCAGGAGGCCTCGACGGTGCGCTCACCGTTGGGCGACAGGTACACACCCTGAGCGCCGTGCTCGCCGTAGAGGTTGCGCCAATCGTGCAGGAACACCGCGAGGGGAATGCTCGCCCGCCGCAGGGCCGACGATGCCGCCGTGACCGTCGGCTGATGGGCGAACTCGGGCAGGCACCCGACGAACCCCGCCCGCCGGTCGTCGTCCACGGAGGCCGGCTCGGTCCACAGCTGACCGGCCCGCCACGCGAGCGCGGTCAGGGTGGGGAGATGCGTAGTGGTGCTCGCCGCGGTGAGCGTCACGGCGAGGGCTTCCGGCGCGGCGAAAACCGCCGGGTGTCCATCGAGGCGGGTGAAGAGCGCGGCAGCGCGACGAACGAGGTCGGCCAGCGAGGCGCTGTTGCCGGTATGGACGATGCTGTCCATGCACTGGCGGAAGGCGTCGTAGTTCGCCGGGTCCGGGGCCGGGATGTTGCTCAGGTCTGCGGGCGCCATACGGGCTCCGATCGTAAGGGAGGAGATGAGTGCGGTTCAGTGCGTGTGGGTGAGGCGCACCACGTGTGCGGCCAGGGCGGTCACGACGGCGCCGTCGGCCGGGATGCCGACGTTGATGTGGGTGGTGGCGTCGTTGCGCCGGATCAGGGTGCGGCCGTCCTCCCGTCCGAGCTTGATCTCTGGGACGCCGGGAAGGTGCTCGGGCAGGTCGGGCGCCGGCAGGGACGCGGGCGATGCGTCGGCGTCGGCGAGGTCGGCCGCGAGGTGCTGGAGGTCGCCGTCGCTGTGGGCACAGCCGTTGTGGCAGGTCAGCAGGGCAAGCCGCCGGGCCCCGTCGCTGGAGCAGAGAGCGTGACGGGTGTGCGTCTTGTACCTCTTGGTTCGGACGACCGCGGCGTCGGCGGCCGGGTTGTCTCGTACGAGCCAGGCCGCCTCGCCCTCGGCGTCCACGAAGTGCCAGGAGATACGGACCGACATGGTGTTGCGCAGCTTCCACCAGCTCTCCACGACCCCCGTGTCCTGCCCCTGCAAGGTGAACAAGTGCAAGAGGCTGCGGCCGGCGGCCGGATCGGCCCACATCGCGTCATCCGACAGCGGCAGCGGCCGCGCCCGGGCGAGGAGCAGCGGCGTGTTACCAGGCCAGTCGACGCCGTCACGCTCCATGTGCCGAAGCTGAACGGGGCAGCTCTTGCAGCGGCCGGCGTTGCTGCATCGGTCGTAGCCGCCCCACTGCTGGCGTCCTGTACGCGACTCGAACAGGTAGGAGAAGGCCAGGGGGAGGAGTCCGCACTGGGGGCGGTCCTCCATATGAGCGTTCACGGTCAGTCTGCTCCAGCCCTTTCCATCCGGGCCGGCCGGGTACTTGGGCTCTTCCAGGAAAAGAGGCAGGTTCGCTCCTCGTGATGGGGTGATGGGGCGTGCCCGGGGTGCATCTCCGGCGCGCGCGGCCTGGGGGCCGGGGCATAAGGGCGGTTCGTTCAGGAGGCCGCTGCGAGGACGACTACGTCCTGCGGGGCGACTCCGTGGAACAGGGCGACGGCGTTCTGCGCGGGCCTTGCGGAAAATCACGAAGGCACAGGTCAGGGGCTTGCCCCAGTCGACCTCGGGAACGCCCCTCCTCGGTTTTGGGAACGTATGGGGTGTCTTTGCAGGTCAGGTAGGTCGCCTGGAGTGACCCGCTTGCCGACAGCCAGCTGCGTCTGCTCGAATCGGATCTCCCCTGTGGCGTGAGGGCATCTCGGATTGTCCCGTCCCGTCCTGTACGAGCCGCGGTGCCGTCAGCTGAGGTGAATGTGTGCTTGGGCGTCCCGGGCGTCGGCGTGGAGGCGCCCCCGGTCGGGGGCGGAGGATGCGTGGGCACGGGCCCGGGCCTCGACGCTGGTCGCGCCTGCCTCCACCTCGCGCATGATGCGGCCGACTTGTTGGATGGCCTTGCCCTTGAACCGGAACGGGCTGGGTACGGCCGCCCCAGGCGGTGACGGTGCGGCGCCCGGGGAGGGTCGGCTGGGCAAGATCCCGGCTTGCCTGCGGGGCACCCCGGATTTCGGCTCCCGAAGACAGCGGTCAGCCGGCGGGGGTCGGGACAGCTGTCCCCTTGCGGTCGTCACGGATTCCGGATGGTTCGGATTCGAGGATCCAGCAGACGCTTGCGCCGTCGTGGTCGGTGGGCTGGCCCTGCTCGGCGTGGGAGAGCAGGGATTGGAGGTGGGCTTCGAGGGTGACGAGTTCGGCGATCTGGGCACGTACGTTGTCCAGCCGCTCGCCCAGCAGTCGGCTGACGTGGCCGCAGGGGCTCTCGCCGCGGTCGTGCACGGTCAGGATCTGCCGTACTTCCTGCAGGGACATTCCCGCGGCCTGGCAGCGGCGGATGAAGCGGAGCCGGTCGGCGGTCTCGGGGGCGTAGTCGCGGTGGCCGCCGGGGGTGCGGGTGGGGGGAGGCACGAGGCCGGTGT
The DNA here is from genome assembly GCF_000225525.1 of Streptomyces zinciresistens K42. GTDB lineage: Bacteria > Actinomycetota > Actinomycetes > Streptomycetales > Streptomycetaceae > Streptomyces > Streptomyces zinciresistens. The sequence continues at coordinate 3,236 of NZ_AGBF01000007.1, forward strand.
CCTCGTAGAAGCGGATGGTTTTGGTGCTCATTCCTGTGAGCTTGGCCACTTCGCCGATTCTCATCGCGCCCTCCACTTGAACTTCCAGTGCGGTGGAAGTGTAACGCTGTGCGTGTTCCAGGAGCCCCTGGTACCCGCGACCGCCGATCCAGGCGGTCGTATCTGTAGCGAGGAGCGTTACATGAGCGAGACCACGTACACGGTCACCGGCATGACCTGCAGCCACTGCGCCGATGCGATCACCAAGGAACTCGGCGACGTTCCCGGTGTGAGCAAGGTCGAGGTCGATGTCGAGACCGGCCGTGTCACGGTGGCCAGTGACAGCCCGTTGGCGACGGAGGACGTGCGGGCCGCCATTGTCGAGGCTGGCGAGTACGAACTCGTCACCTCCTGACGCTCGTCCAGGGAGCCCCGGCGTCGTCGGCGGCCCGGTCCGGCCGACGGCTCCGAGATCGCGACGCTCCCCAATGGTGCCGCGTGTGCCGCGAACGCGTGATCCGCGGCGTCGGACCTCGGTCGCCGTGAGTACGGAATGCCTGATGTGGCACCAGCCGTACGGCGCCGGGTCTCGCGGCTCCGCTCCTCCTTCTTTTTGAGGGCCGGGAGTTCGCCGACACCCGCGGTCCGGCGGGTCCTGACTCGGCCGGCTCCGCCGGACCGCCGGTGTGTGCCGGCGGCTGAACCGTCCCCGATCCGACCTGTCCCCGGTCCAGGCACAGAAGGACAAGCAGCCTCACATGACGACCACCGAAGCAGACACGACCGGCCGCCTGCCCACGGTCGGACCGCCGGGTCAGGCCGAGCCGGAGAACACGGTCGATCTGTCCATTACCGGGATGACCTGTGCCTCGTGTGCGGCGCGGATCGAGCGGAAGCTGAACAAGGTGCCCGGCGTGAGTGCGTCGGTGAACTTCGCGACCGCCAACGCCCGGGTCTCCTACCCGGATGAGCTGACGCCGCAGAAGCTCGTCGAGGTGGTGAAGGCGACCGGGTACGGGGCGAGCCTTCCCGCGCCCCCGTCCACGGCGGCCGAGAGCGGGGGTTCGGCCGATGGCGGTGCCGGGCCTGTCGGCGAGGAGGAGCGGCATGTGCGGGCGCTGCGGGACCGGCTGCTGGTCTCGGCGGTGCTGACGGTGCCGGTGGTGGTGCTGTCGATGGTGCCGGCCACGCAGTTCCGGTTCTGGCAGTGGCTGGCGTTCGCGCTGGCGTCCCCGGTGGCGCTGTGGGGGGCGTGGCCGTTCCATCGCGCCGCGCTGCTGAACCTGCGTCACAGGGCGGCGACCATGGACACCCTCGTGTCGGTCGGCGTGCTGGCGGCCTGGGTCTGGAGCATCTACGCGCTGTTCCTCGGCGGTGCGGGGGAGCCGGGGCTGCGGATGGAGTTCTCGCTGCTGCCCAACACCGGGCACGCGGGGATGGCCGAGGTGTACCTGGAGGTGGCCGCGGCGCTGACCGCGTTCATCCTGGCCGGGCGCTACTTCGAGGCGCGTGCCCGGCGGCGGGCCGGGGAGGCGATCCGGGCGCTGATGGACCTGGGCGCCAAGGACGTCACCGTGCTGCGCGACGGCCGCGAGGTCCGGGTGCCGATCGACCAGCTGGCGGTCGGCGACGAGTTCGTGGTGCGGCCCGGGGAGAAGATCGCCACCGACGGTGTGGTGACCGAGGGAACCTCGGCGGTGGACGAGTCGCTGCTGACGGGTGAGTCGCTGCCGGTGGAGGTCGGCCCCGGTGACGCGGTCACCGGAGCGACGGTCAACGCCGGAGGCCGGCTCGTCGTGCGGGCCTCCCGGGTGGGCTCGGACACCAAGCTGGCGCAGATCGCCCGGCTGGTGGAGGAGGCCCAGACCGGCAAGGCCGAGGTGCAGCGGCTGGCCGACCGGATTTCGGCGATATTCGTCCCCGTCGTCATCCTGCTGGCCGTAGAGACCATGGTCGCCTGGCTGATCCTGGGCTACCCCGCCCAGACCGCGCTGACCGCGGCGGTGGCGGTGCTCATCATCGCCTGCCCGTGCTCGCTGGGGCTCGCCACGCCGACCGCGCTGATGGTGGGCACCGGCCGCGGCGCCCAGCTCGGACTGCTGATCCGGGGGCCTGAGGTGCTTGAGTCCACCCGGCGCATCGACACGATCGTGCTGGACAAGACCGGCACCGTCACCGAGGGGCGGATGCGGCTGGCGGATGTGGTTCTCGCCGACGGCGAGGACCGCAAGGAGGTCCTGCGGCTGGCGGGCGCGCTGGAGCATGCCAGCGAGCACCCGATCGCCAGGGCGATCGCCGACGCGTCCGCCGAAGAGCACGGCCCTCTCGCTCTTGTCGCGGACTTCGCGAACCATGCCGGTCGCGGTGTGGTCGGCACAGTCGAGGGACGCGAGGTGATCGCGGGCCGGGCGAGCTGGCTGTCCGAGCGCGGTCTGGAGATCCCGTCCGCGATGGTCCGGGCCCAGCAGAAGGCCGAGCGCACCGGGTGCACCGTGGTCTTCGCCGCCTGGGAGGAGAAGGTGCGGGCTGCCCTGGTGGTCGCCGACACCGTCAAGGCAACCAGCGCCGAGGCCATCGCCCAGTTCAAGGCGCTCGGACTGACCCCGGTGCTGCTGACCGGTGACAACACCGCCGCGGCCCAGCACGTCGCCGCCGAGGTCGGCATCGAGCAGGTCATCGCCGAGGTCCACCCCGAGGACAAGGTCGCCGAGATCAAGCGGCTCCAGGGCGAGGGCAAGGTCGTCGCGATGGTCGGCGACGGCGTCAACGACGCGGCCGCACTGGCCCAGGCCGACCTGGGACTTGCGATGGGCACCGGGACCGACGCGGCGATCGCCGCTGCCGATCTCACTCTGGTCAAGGGCGACCTGCGCGGCGCGGCCGACGCGATACGCCTCGCCCGCAAGACCCTGTCCACGATCAAGGGCAACCTGTTCTGGGCCTTCGTCTACAACGTCGCCGCCCTGCCGCTGGCCGCGTTCGGCCTGCTCAACCCGCTCATCGCCGGCGCCGCGATGGCCTCCTCCTCGGTGTTCGTCGTCAGCAACAGCCTGCGGCTGCGCCGCTTCCAGCCGACGAACCGCAATTGAGCCCCGCTCAGCCGACGCGGCGGTGCCTCCGGCGCGCTGCCGGGCCCCTGGGCCCAGACCTGACCTGACCACCCGTTCAACACCCGCTACTGGACCAGAGATAAGGACGAAACCATGGCTGCAGGACAGATCGGGCACCGTACCGCCCTCGCCATCGCCGCCGCGGTCGTGACCGTCGGCGTCACCGTCGCCGTCGCCACCGCGGCGGCCGCCGGCGGAGGCCCCTCCGACGACTCCAGCACGAGCCCCACGGCGTCCGCGAGCCCTTCCATGTCGATGGCTCCCGGATCCTCGATGCCGTCGGCCTCCCCCACGCCGTCGCCCACGGACCCCGGCACTGCCGGCCCGGCCCCCAGCGTCGCCCCGTCCAACCCCGGCATGGGCGACATGAGCATGGAGGAGATGCGGATGCGGATGCAGCTCGAAGCCATGCGCATGGGCATGGAGATGGGCATGGACAAGGGCATGGAGGCGGGGATGGAGATGGGGTCGGGGATGTCCGGCTCCATGAACGACTCCGGCACCCCCGCTCCCTCCACCACCCCCTCGCCCGGCGCCACGCCCCAGAACGGCATGAACGGGATGAACGGCAGTGGCATGAGCGGCGGCAGCTCCGGCGGTATGGGCATGGGCGACATGGGCATGGGCATGGGCATGGGCGGGATGTAACGGTGGCCGACCCGAACAACGCCGCCGACGAACAGGATCGCCGTCTGGCCGTGCGGGTGGGCGTGGCCACGGCCAGCCTGGCCGGCGCCACACTGCTCACCGGCGTACTGGTGGGCGCCGCCCAGCCGTCGACGGCCGAGGCGGTGCCCGCGGCGGCCGTCGCCGCCTCCTCCGCCCCTGCTGCCGCGACTCCCGCACCCGAGCAGGCGACTCCGTCCGCCCCGGTGACGCGGAGCAGCGGCAGCGGCTGTGGCTCCGGCGGGCAGACCTCACCGCCGGCGGCGGCCCCCGCACCGTCCCAGGGCCGGCAGGGCCAGGCGACGCCGTCGGCCGCGATGCCTTCCGCGCCCATGCCGTCCCCGCCGATGACGACCAGCCGTGGCAGCTGAGGCGCGGTTTCCCGTGATGGGGTCCGCCGGCCACCTCCTGGTGGCCGGCGGCTGTGAACCGGAGCTTCTCGCCCGAGCCCGCTCCCAGCTGGAAGAGCTGGAGTCGCTGTGGTCCCGCTTCCGCGCCGACAGCGAACTGTGCCGCCTCAACGCCTCGCCCGACCGCTGGGTCAAGCTCTCGGAGCCGACCGTCGCCCTCGTACGCCAGACCGTACGGGCATGGGAGGTGACCGGCGGCCTGTTCGACCCCACCGTCCTGCCCGCGCTGGAAGCCGCCGGCTACACCCACACCTTCCCGACGCTGCCACGCGAGCCGGCGCCCGGCGTCACACCCGCCCCAGCCCCCGGTTGCGCGGGCATCGAGATCGACGATGACCGGGTGCGCCTGCCCCCTGGCGTACGGCTCGATCTCGGCGGCATCGGCAAGGGATACGCGGCCGATCTCGTCGCCCAGGCGCTGCTGGCCTCCGGGGCCGAGGGGGCCTGCGTCAACCTCGGCGGGGACGTACGGGTCGTGGGCTCGGCTCCCGGCGCCCAGGCGTGGTCCGTCGCGGTAGAGGACGAGGCCAACCCTGGTATGGACATGGCGTGGCTGGCCCTGGCAGACGGCGCGGTCGCCACCTCAACCCGGCTGCGCCGCCGGTGGCAGCGGCAGGGACAGCAGCTCCACCACCTCATCGACCCGGCCAGCGGCGCACCGGCCACCAACGAGGTGGCCACCGTCACCGTGGTGGCAGGCCAGACGCACTGGGCGGAGGTTTTGGCCAAAGCGGCCCTGATCGCCGGACTGTCTGCAGGGACAGCCTTGCTGGAGAGTCACGGCGTCGCCGGCCTCCTCGTGACCGAAGACGGCACGGTGCACCGCGCCGGGCCCTGGGAAAGGTACGTGACGTGGACCCCCAACTGTGGTGGCACCTCGCCCGCGCCGGCGGGCTGATGTCCTGGTGGCTGCTGTCGGCCACCGCCGTATGGGGGCTGCTGATGTCCACCCGCGTGCTGGGCCCTCGCACGGTCCCCGCACGCCTGTACGACCTGCACCGCTTCCTGTCCGGACTGTCCCTGGTCTTCCTGACGGTGCATCTGGTGGGGCTGGTCGCCGACTCCTGGGTGGACATCGGCCTGCTGCAGCTACTGATCCCCTTCACCTCCGACTACCGGCCCGCGGCGGTGGCCTGGGGCGTCATCGCCCTGTACCTCCTGGCCGCCATCCAGACCACCTCCCTGCTCAAGCACCGCATCCCGCACCGGTGGTGGCGCTACGTCCACACCGGCACCTTCGCCCTGTTCGTGCTGACCACCGTGCACGCCCTCACCGCCGGCACCGACAGCACAGCGGTGTCGTGGACCGGTCTCGTCCTGGGCGCGGCGGTCGGCTTCCTGTCCCTCTACCGGCTGCTGGCCGGACGCCGCAGCGCCGGCAGCGACACCCCCGCACCCGCAGCTACGGCCGTAGAACCGCCCGTACACCGCGACCCGCCCGGATCCCGGCCCGTGGTCGTGACGGACACCCGGCGCGCCGCCGACGGCGTCGTGACCCTCGACCTCGCTGCCCCGGACGGCACACCGCTGCCCGCGTGGCAGCCCGGCGCTCATGTCGACCTCGTCCTGCCGTCCGGGAGGATCCGCCAGTACTCGCTGTGCGGCGACCCCGCCGACCGGACCACCTACCGCATCGGCGTCCTGCACCAGCCCGACGGGCGCGGCGGCTCGGCGGAGGCCCACGCGCTGGAGGAGGACCAGCCACTCGCCATCAAGGGACCCCGCAACAGGTTCCCGCTGGTCCTGGCCGACCACTACCTGTTCATCGCCGGCGGCATCGGCATCACCCCCATCCTGCCCATGATCCGCGCGGTAGCAGCGGCAGGGCGGGAATGGCACCTGCTCTACGGCGGCCGCTCCCGCGCCACCATGGCCTTCACCGACGAACTGACCGCCCTCGGCGGCGACCGCGTCCGCCTGGTGCCCCAGGACACCGACGGCCTGCCCGACCTCACCACCGCGCTGGCCGGCACCCCACCGGGAGCCGCCGTCTATGCCTGCGGACCCGAACCCCTCATCAGCGCCGCCGAGAAGACCGTGGCCGCGGGCTTCCCCGACAGGCACCTGCACATCGAACGCTTCGCCGCCCCCGGAGCCAGTTCACAGGCGACCGGTTCCCCAGCCCCGGCCCGGCCGTTCCACGTCGAGCTGCGCCGCACGGGGCGCACGCTTCCGGTCCCGGCCGAGCGCACCCTGCTGGACGTGATCCGCCAGGCCGTCCCCGACGCCCCTTCCTCCTGCGAGGAGGGCTTCTGCGGCAGCTGCGAACTGCGTGTCCTGGCCGGCACCCCCGACCACCGCGACACCGTACTGCCGCCAGGCGAGCGGGACCGCCGCGACGTCGTCTACCCCTGCGTCTCGCGCTCCCGCAGCCCCCGGCTGGTCGTGGACCTGTGACCGGCTCCGCCCCCTCCGCCCAGCCGAGAGGCCCTCCGCGCGAACCGACGCGGACGCCGCCCCTCGCCGACACCGAGCTGCGAACTCGCCGCCGGGCGTCGGTCGGTGACCGAATCAGACGGCGGGCAAGGGCCCGCCACCGGCACGTCAGTTCCCTTTCACCGAACCGGAAGCAAAGCCACGCACGGAGAAGGATGTCTCACATGAGCAAGGTCAGTTGACTACGACAGAGGCTGGGGCACCGCTCTCGCCGGGGGCGACCCGGGCGCACCGGCCCCGAGCAGCCCCTCCACGAGTTCGTCGCCCGCCCCGTCCACGAACCCTGACAGCGGCGCAGGCGGCCCGCCGACGCCCGGTGCCCTGCGGTAGGCGAGCGCACTGAGCCGTGGTGCACCCAAGCCGGGCCGAAGGCCCGCCCGGGGGCACGCAGCTGTCGAACCCGTTCCCCAAGCCCGACCTGGTGCTGACCGACACCAGCGGCCAGAGCTTCGACCTGCGCAAGCAGACCGCCGGGAAGGCCACGCTGGTCTTCTTCGGCTATACCAACTGCCCCGACGTGTGCCCCACCACCATGGGCGACATCTCCACAGCCCTGGCCAAGCAGCCCCAGGACGTACGGGACGACACCACAGTCGTGTTCGTCACCACCGACCGCGAGCGGGACACCCCCGAGGACACCGGCCGCTGGCTGCGCGCGTTCGGCCCCCAGTTCACCGGCCTGTCCGGAGACCTGGAGAAGGTGAAGAAGGCCGCCCTCGGCCTGGGCACCTCCGTCGAAGACCCCAAGGGCCACGCCGACGGCACCGTCGCCACCTCCCCACGGCACCCAGGTCGCCGCGTTCTGGCCCATCCACGACAAGGCCCACGTCCTCTACAGCGGCACCACCGTCGAGGACTTCACCCACGATCTGCCGCTCCTGGCCAAAGCTACCGCCGAGTAGCCGACGCAGGGGGTCTCGCTCTCGGCGCCCCGTCCGGGAAACCGCTGCGCTGCGCTGTCAGCGGCTGCGGACAGCGGCGCCGAGGAGGTAGTCGCCCCGGATGCGGGTGAGGCTGCCGCGCACAGCCAGGCCGTGGCGGGGCAGCTCGGCGAGGAACTGCTCGGCGGTGAACCGGTCTTCGGTGGGGTGGTCGAACAGCAGCCGGTAGGAGGGCCGGGCCAGGGCGTGCGCGGTGACCTCTTCGAACACGAACAGCCCGCCCGGCTTGAGGGCGCGGGCGGTCTCGGTGAGGGCGGAGCGCCAGTCGGGGATGTGGTGGATGATCGCGAAGTCGAAGACCGCTTCGTAGGAGCTGTCCGCGGCGCCGAAGGCCGTACGCAGGTCGGTGGCGTCCCCGACCGCCAGGCGCACCCGGTGCATTTCGCGGGCGAGGCGGCGCCGGGCCTTGGTGATCATGTAGGGGTCGAGGTCGACGGCGTCGACGTGCGCGGCGCGGAAGCGGTCCAGGATCAGCTTGGTGCCGTAGCCGGGTCCGCAGCCGAGTTCGGCCGCCTTCGCCCCGGGCGGCAGCGGGCCGCCGGCCAGCTTCAGCAGGGTCGGCACCTCGTAGAGACGTTGCAGCGCCCGCCTTGCCGGGTTGTTGATCGCGGCCTTCTCGATCCGGTTCATCAGCACGTCCGGGTCCCCCTCGCCAATGCATCGCCACGGGCAGCTATCATCGTCGCATGACGATGAATAGCACAGGAGTGGCCCCGGCGGCCACCATGACGACATGCGGGGCGCCGTCGGCGGCCGTGGCCCTGTTCCGTTCCCTGGGTGAGCCGGCCCGCCTGGCGATCCTGCTGCGCCTGGCCGAAAGCGAGGCTCGGGTGGTCGACCTGGTCAAGGCACTGGGCCTGGCCCAGTCCACGATCTCGGCACACCTGGCGTGCCTGCGTGACTGCGCCCTGGTCGACTCCCGGGCCGAAGGCCGCTCGTCGTTCTACTTCCTGGCCCGCCCGGAGTTGCTGGACCTGCTGGCTTCGGCCGAGGATCTGCTGGCCGCCACGGGCGAGGCCGTGGATCTGTGCCCCACCTACGGCCGCACCTTGGTGGCTGCTCAGCGCAAGGAGAAGACCCATGGGTGACGCGTGCGGATGCGGCGGCGACGAACCGCGCACCAGTGACGACGCCGAGGAGTCGGCACCGGAAAAGATCTGGCAGGTCAGCGAGCTGCAGTGGGCGGCGGTCGCTGGCGTGTTCCTGCTGGTTGGCTTCGTCACCGGCCTGGCCGACGGCCCGGACACGGTCGAACTCGTCCTGAACGCGATCGCCCTGGCCGCGGGCGCCTGGACGTTCGTGCCCGGCACCCTGCGCCGCCTGGCCAAGGGCAAGATCGGCGTCGGCACGCTGATGACCATCGCCGCCGTCGGAGCCGTCGTCCTGGGCCAGGTCGAGGAAGCGGCCATGCTGGCCTTCCTCTACTCCATCAGCGAGGGTCTGGAGGAGTACTCCCTGGCCCGCACCCGCCGCGGCCTGCGCGCCCTGCTGGACCTGGTGCCCAGCGAGGCCACCGTGCTGCGCGAGGGGGCCCAGGTCACCGTCGACCCGGCCACCTTGAAGATCGGCGATGTGCTCCTGGTCAAGCCCGGTGAGCGCGTGGCCACCGACGGCACCATCCGCTCCGGCCGCAGCGCACTCGACGTCTCCGCGCTGACCGGCGAGTCCGTCCCCGTCGAGGCGGGCGAGGGCGGCGCGGTGTACGCGGGGTCGATCAACGGCACCGGCGTGCTGGAGGTCGAGGTCACCGCCGCCGCCGCGGACAACTCCCTGGCCCGCATCGTGAAGATCGTCGAGGCCGAGCAGTCCCGCAAGGGCCAGGCCCAGCGCCTCGCCGACAAGATCGCCAAACCGCTGGTGCCCGGCATCATGATCCTCGCCGCGATCATCGCCGTCACCGGCAGCATCCTCGGCGACCCGCAGACCTGGATCGAACGGGCCCTGGTCGTCCTGGTCGCCGCCTCCCCGTGCGCGCTCGCGATCTCCGTCCCGGTCACCGTGGTCGCCTCCATCGGCGCCGCCAGCCGCCTGGGCGTCCTCGTCAAGGGCGGCGCCGCCCTCGAAGCTCTCGGCCGCATCCGCGCCGTCGCGCTCGACAAGACCGGCACCCTGACCCGCAACGAGCCCACCGTCATCCGCACCGTCTCCGCCGACGGCCGCAGCGAGAAGCGGGTCCTTGAGATCGCTGCCGCGCTGGAGGCCCGCAGCGAACACCCCCTGGCCCGCGCGATCCTGGCCGCCGCCCCCGAACACCCGCAGGCGGACGGGGTGGAGGCGGTCACCGGCGCCGGACTGACCGGCACCGTCGACGGCCGCCCCGCCCGCCTGGGACGGCCTGGCTGGATCGAGCCCGGCAGCTTCGATGAGGACGTCACCGCCCTGCAGAACATGGGCGCCACCGCCGTCCTCGTCGAGTACGACGGACACCTCATCGGTGCCATCGGCGTACGCGACGAACTGCGCCCGGAGGCCGCCGAGGTCGTCGCCCGCCTCCACGGCTCCGGCTACACCGTGGCCATGCTCACCGGCGACAACCAGCGCACCGCCACCGCCCTGGCAGCCCAGGCCGGCATCACCGAGGTCCACGCCGACCTGCGCCCCGAGGACAAGGCCACCCTCATCCGTGCCCTGCGTGAGCAGCGCCCAGTCGCCATGGTCGGCGACGGCATCAACGACGCCCCCGCCCTGGCCAGCGCCGACACCGGCATCGCCATGGGCGCCATGGGCACCGACGTCGCCATCGAAACCGCGGACATCGCACTGATGGGCGAGGACCTGCGCCACCTGCCCCAGGCCCTCGACCACGCCCGCCGCTCCCGCGCGATCATGCTGCAGAACGTCGGCATGTCCCTCGGCCTGATCACCCTGCTCATCCCGCTGTCCGCCTTCGGCGTCATGGGCCTGGCCGCCGTCGTCGCCGTCCACGAGCTCTTCGAGATCGTCGTCATCGGCAACGGCGTCCGCGCCGGACGCACCCGCCCCCTTCCCCCCGCACCAGTACCCGTCGCGGCAGAGCAGCCCGTCCCGGCGACGGCAGGAGTCTGAACCATGCCCGAGCACACCCCCCGCGGGTCCTCGGCAGCCAGGCGGCGCACGGCCCTCGCGGCCGGCGCCGCCGCCCTGGCCGGACTCGACCTCGCCCTGAAAACCTGGGCCAAGGACAGCCTCGCCGACGCGCCGATCGGTCCCGGCTTCGCCCAACTGCGCCTGGCCTACAACCCCGGCGTCGCCTTCTCCATGGGCGACACCCTGCCCTCCTGGGTGGTGATCGCCCTCACCGCCCTGATCACCGCCGGTGTGGGCGTGTTCGCCTGGCGCACGGCCCCGACGTCGAAGGCCACCGCCGCGGCGCTCGCCGCCATCCTCGCCGGCGCCGCTGCCAACCTGATCGACCGCACGGCCGACGGAGTCGTCACCGACTACCTGCACACCGGCTGGTGGCCCACCTTCAACCTCGCCGACGCCTTCATCGTCTGCGGAGGAATCGCCGTCGCCGCCCTGTCCTGGCGCCGCACCGACCACGAACCCGACAACGCCCCCGCCTGACCAGCCAAAGGAGGAGGTGAGCGTGATGGCCGTCCTCGCCCTCGCCCTGTACGCGGCGTTCCTGCTCATCGCCGGTGGGATGCGGGCCTTCATCCAGTACCGGCGCACCGGGGACTTCGGCGCCCGCCACGGCCGTCCCGGCACGGCCCAGTGGTGGGGCAGCATCGCCCCCGGCCTGAGCAGCCTCCTCACCGGCATCAGCCCCGGCCGCCGAGCTCACCGACCTGATGCACCCTCTACCGCCCAGCTGGCGATGGGCTCCTCCTGGCGCATCGGTATGTAGAAACTCCATAACGCTGCTGCAAGCGGCGGGACTCTGCAACTCGGTATCACCCAGCCCCGGCCGCGCCGAGGAAGGAGGCGGCTGTTCGAGCGCCTGCCGAAGTATCGCCGAGCGGGACCGGATGCGGCTGTACTTGTACGTTTCGGGCGCGGGGACCCGGTCCGCGGGCCCGTCAGCCCCCGCCGTCGTGGGCGGCTGCGCGTTGCGGCCCTCTTCCGCCTGTCGCCTTTGGCCGGCGTCCGAGGGCGGGCAGGCGGGTGGTGAAGGTGGTGCCGCGGCCGACTTCGCTGTCGGCGGTGAGGGTGCCGCCGTGGGCGGCGGCGAGTTCGGCGGCGACGGCGAGGCCGATGCCGGAGCCGTCGGCGCGGGCATCCCGGCTGCGGAAGAAGCGGTCGAAGACGCGGGGAAGGTCCTCGGCGGGGATGCCGGGGCCGGTGTCGGCCACGCGCAGCTCGGCCCAGCCGTCCTCCTGGCGCAGGGTGACGGTGACGGTGCCCCCGCCGGGGACGAACTTCAGGGCGTTGGTGAGCTGGTTGGTGACGATCTGCCGCAGCCGTACCTCGTCCCCGTCGACGCGGACGTCGTCCAGGTCGGTGCGGAGGGTGAGCCCGGCTTCGGTGAACCGGCCGGCCAGACTGGCGGTCGCGTCGCGGACGAGGGCGATCAGTGACAGGGATGTGCGTTCGAGGGTGAAGGCGGCGGCGTCGGCGGAGGCCAGGGTCTCCAGGTCGGCGATGAGGCGGCCCAGCCGGAGAGTCTCGTCGTGCAGGGAGTCGATCACCTTCGGAGTGGCATCGCGGACGCCGTCCTGGACCGCTTCGAGTTCGCTGCGCAGTATGGCCAAAGGAGTACGCAGTTCGTGGGCGACGTCGGCGGCGAAAGCGCGCCGCAGCTCGTCCTCCCTCTCTACCCGGTCGGCCATGGTGTTGAAGGCGGTGGCCAGTTGGCCGATCTCGTTGCTGGGCACGGTGGCGGCGCGCCGGTCGCGTTGCCCGGCTGCGAGGTCGTCGGCGGCGCGGGTGAGTTCGGCGATGGGTGCGGTGGCCCGGCGGGCGGTGTAGACGCCGACGACGAGGGCGACCAGGGCCGCGCCGAGGGCTCCGGCGGCGAGGAGGCGGTTGACGGATGCCTGGAAGTCCCTGTCCACGGCCGGGACCACACCCTGGGGAACGCGGACTTGGAGGGTGGCGACCCGCTGTCCGTCCACGGTGATCGGCAGGCTGCGCGGCGCGCCGAGGTCGCCGGTGCCCATCATCTCCCGGTGCATGGCCAGCGTGGCGGCGGTCACGTCGGCGTCGGCCAACGACCACACCTTCCGGCCCGCCGGGTCGAGCAGTTCGGCCTCCGAACCGGTCATGGTGACGGTCGGCGCGAGCTCGTTGAGCGCCTGGGCATTCCACGCGCCGTCGCGGGCGTAGTCCGCGGCGAACAGGGCGACCAGCTGCTGCTGGCTGGTGCGCTGCTGCTCGCTCAGGTAGTTCTCGAAGCGGTCGGTGAAGGCGGTGTTGACGAGCACGGCGGTCAGTACGGCCGTGCCGATGCCGAGCGCGGCGAAGGCCAGGGCCAGGCGGCGGGCGAACCGGCCGCGCAGCAGTTCACGCATCGCGGTCCACATCACGATCCACTCCGAGTTTGTAGCCGACCCCGGTCACGGTGACGATCACCGTGGAGGGCGGGGCGTCGCCGAGTTTGCGGCGCAGGTTCTTCACGTGCACGTCGATGGTCCGCTCGTACGCCTCGAACGTGTGGCCCTGGACGCGGCCCACCAACTCCATACGGGTCCAGGCCCGGCCGGGCCTGGAGGCGAGCGCGGCCAGCAGGTCGAACTCCATGCGGGTCAGCTCCACCGGCCGGCCGTCCGAGCGCACTTCGCGGCGCTCGGTGTCTATCCGCAGCCGCCCCTTGCCGTAGGAGTCCGGCGCCACCGTTTCGGTGCTCGAGCCGCGCGCGCGGCGCAGCACCGCCTCGATACGGGCGACCAGCTCGCGCGGGCTGAACGGCTTGACGACGTAGTCGTCGGCGCCCAGCCGCAGCCCCATCACCCGGTCGTTCTCGCTCGCCTTGGCGGTGAGCATCACGATGGGCACGTCGCTGGTCTTGCGCAGCAGCCGGGCCACCTCCTCGCCGGGCAGGCCGGGCAGCCCCAGGTCGAGGACGACCAGGTCGGGGTGGGAGGCGGCGGCCAGATCGAGGGCGCCGCGGCCGTCGCCCGCCTCCAGCACCGAGTAGCCGTCACGCTCCAGGTAGTCACGCAGCAGCCCGCGCAGCTTCACCTCGTCGTCGACGACCAGCACCGTCGCACTCACCGGTTTACCTTCCTTCTCATCAACAGTACGGGGCTCGTCCGCAGCCAGGACGCCGGCCGTACCGGATACGACGAGAGCCACGGCCTGCCGAGGCCCGCCTCGGCAGGCCGTACACCACCCGGCTGGTATGCCCGGGTGCCCTCGCCCGGCCGGCGCGGGTCATGACGCGGCGCCCCCGACAGAGACCTTGGCTTCCGGCACCGGCCGGGGCCGCATGAAGCAGTCGCGGGCGCCCGTTCCTTCGTACGGGTTCCATCATGCGGCCACGGTGGCCCTGACCGCGGTGTCCACCGGCGATGCCGGGGAGCCGGGCAGCGGTCGCGGGGTGAAGCGGCGCAGCCGGTTGGCGTTGCCCACCACCGACAGCGAGGACAGCGCCATCGCCGCGGCGGCGACGATCGGGCTGAGCAGCCAGCCGGTGACCGGGTAGAGCACGCCGGCCGCGAGCGGGATGCCCGCCGTGTTGTAGACGAACGCCAGGAACAGGTTCTGGCGGATGTTGCGCATGGTGGCCCGGCTCAGCGTCACTGCGGTGACCACGCCGCCCAGAGAGCCGGAGATCAGGGTGATGTCGGCAGCCTCGATGGCGACGTCGGTGCCTGTGCCGATCGCGAAGCCGACATCGGCCTGGGCCAGGGCTGGGGCGTCGTTGATGCCGTCGCCCACCATGCCGGCCCGTAGGCCCTCGTCCTGCAGGCGGCGGATCTCGTCCGCCTTGTGCTCGGGCAGCACCTCCGCCAGCACCTTCTCGATGCCCACCTGGGCCGCGATGGCCTCGGCGGTCCGCGCGTTGTCCCCGGTGATCATCACGATCTTCAGGCCGAGCTGCTTCAGCGCGGCGACGGCGGCGGCCGAGTCCTCCTTGACCGTGTCGGCGACCGCGACCAGCCCCAACAGCCGATCGTCGACGGCTGCGTACATCGCCGTCCTGCCCTGGGCGGACAGCTGGTCGGCCTCCGGCGCGAGGGACGCCGGGTCGATGCCGTGCTCGGCCAGCAGCGCGGCCTTGCCCACCAGGACCCGGCGGCCGTCGACGGTGGCGGTGATGCCATGGCCGGTGACCGAGTCGAACTCACTCACCTCGGCGAGCATGATGCCGCGTTCGGCTGCGCCGGAGACGATCGCCTGGCCCAGGGGATGTTCGGAGGAGTGCTCGGCGGAGGCCACCAGGCGCAGCAGCTCGTCCTCGGTGAAGCCGTCCGCGGGCACGAGGTCGGTCAGCTCGGGCCGTCCCCGGGTGACGGTGCCGGTCTTGTCCAGCACGACCACGTCGAGGCGCTGCGCGGTCTCCAGCGCCTCGGCCGAGCGGATCAGGATGCCGGCCTGGGCGCCCTTGCCGGTGCCCACCATCACGGACAGGGGAGTGGCCAGGCCCAGGGCGCACGGGCACGCGATGATCAGTACGGCCACGGCGGCCACCAGCCCCAGCGTCAGCGCCGGGTCCGGGCCGACGAGGAACCACACGGCGAACGCGGTGATCGCGATGAACATCACCGCGGGCACGAAGTAGCTCGCGACGAGGTCGGCGATGCGCTGGATGGGCGCCCGGGATGCCTGTGCCTGCTGCACCAGCTTGACGATCTGGGCGAGCATGGTGTCCGCGCCGACCTTGGTCGCCGTAAACCGGAAGGCGCCGGTCTGGTTGATGGTGGCGCCCACGACCTCGTCGCCCACCGTCTTGGTCACCGGGATCGACTCGCCGGTGACCATGGACTCGTCCAGCGTGGAGCGGCCGTCGACGATGACGCCGTCCACGGGGACCTTCTCACCTGGCCGCACGACCACGACGTCCCCGGCGGCGACCTGCTCGACGGGCACCTCCACCTCCGTACCGTCGCGCACCACGCGGGCGGTCCGGGCCTGCAGGTTCAGCAGCTCGCGGATGGCCTGCCCGGTGCCCGCCTTGGCCTTTGCCTCGAACAGGCGGCCCAGCAGGATGAGGGTGAGAATGACGCCCACCGCCTCGTAGTACACCTCGCGCACCCCCTCCGGCAGCAGCCCGGGCGCCACGGTGACCAGCAGGCTGTAGCCGTACGCCGCCGAAGTGCCCAGCGTGATCAGCGCGTTCATCTCCGCGCCGCGGTGGCGCAGGGCGAGCCAGCCGGTACGGTGGATCGGCCACCCCGTGTAGAACATCACCGGCGTGATCAGCGCGAACTGGAACCACCGGTTGAGCAGCAGGCCCGGCACGTCCACACCGAACACCTCGTGCAGCATCACGGCCGCCACGACCGGTAGGGACAGCAGCGCGCCGAAGAGGACCCGTCGCGACAGATCGGCGATCTCCTCGCGCCGCGCGGCCGCTTCGGCGTCTTCACGCTCCGGGCCGCTCTGCTCGGGGGCCTGCTCAGTCTCGACGGTCGGCACGGCGGATGCCGCGCTCTCGCCGTCACCGGGCTCGACCAGCAGCGTACCGTGCACCATGTTCATCCCGCACGCGAAGCCGAACCGGCCCGCCCGGTCGGGGGTGAACTCCACCGCGGTCGTCTCGTACGCCGGAAGCGAGGCGGCGAGCGCGAAGTCCGGGAAGACCACACGGGACGTGCAGTCCCCACCCTCCTGCCGGTCGAACACCAGCCGCACCGGCACCCCTTGGCGGACCTGGATCAGATCCGGGGCGTAGCCGCCCTTCACCGTGATGCCGATCTCCTGGACGCCGCCCACGAGTTCGGCCTGACGGGACTTCTTGGGGCCGAAGAAGTACCAGGCCAGGAACGCGATCAGCGCGACCGCTCCGGCCAGCACCCCGATGTCCGCCGCATTCATGACGTACTCCCTTCCGTGGACGGGTTCCTGTACGGGCCGATGCGGTAGCCGGCGCCGCGTATCGCCGCCTCGATCCCGGACGGTTCGGCCGGGGCGTCGTACCGGACGGCGACGGCACGGGCGCGGCTGCTGACGTCGGCGATCGTCACGCCCGGCAGGGCGGCGACGACACCCTCGATGGCTACCTGGCACTGTCCGCAGGCTCGTATGAGCGCTTTGAGCATGGCGACCTCCTATGTCTCTCGGGGGCTTTCCGCATGGGTCAGCGGTGCCGGAACAGCACCTTCATCAACTCGTCGTGGATGAGCGGGTCGTCGTCCTTGATGGCGTCGGTGACGCACCGCTCCAGGTAGTTGCGCAGCACCGTGCGGGACACCCCGTCCAGGGCCTTCTGCACGGACGCGATCTGGTCGAGCACGTCCACGCAGTACCGGCCCTCCCGGATCATCCGGGTCACGCCCTGCACCTGCCCGCCGATCTTGGCCAGGCGCACCAGCGCATCGTCGGCGGCCTCCGGAGCGATGAACTGCCGCTGCTGCCCGGTCTCGGATTCGGTCATCACGCGCCTCCTTCACGACCGAAGCTACTCCTACCCCCTAGGGGTAGCAAACCGATCCATTAGTGATTTTCAGGCAACCGTGAGCAGTGGGAGTCAGTCCTGCCCTGCCACCCGAGGGCTGAATTCCCACACCACAGGCCCGGGAGGCGGATGGCGGCGCCCGTACGGACAGAGACGCGACAGGCCCTCGGGACCGCCCCTGACCCCGGCAGGCAACAGCGCCCGCACACGGCCGCTTCATCGGCCCTTCACACCCCGCGCCTAATTTCGGCTTCGTACCGCAAAAGCCACAGGTGAGGAGCACTGATCATGATCAGGCACAGGACCATCGCGGTGGCCGCGGCCACCGCCCTGCTCGGCGGCCTCGGCGCGTACGGAGCCGCCACCGCGTTCGCCGCGACCTCGGACACGACGCCCGAGCCGACCCCCTCGGCGACATCGTCCCCGAGCGCCGGCGGCAAGAGCACCGAAGCCATGATCCAGCGCTGCCTCAAGGACATGCCCGCCAACGAGCGCGGTGCGGCGGAGAAGCAGATGCGCAAGATGACGTCCGAGCACTCCATGATGGACGGCGGCTCCGGCATGTCGATGAACGGCATGATGGGCTCCGGCTCCGGCACCTCGATGAACGGCATGATGGGCAGCGGCTCCGGTGAGTCGATGTCCGGCATGATGGGCGGCGCCGAGGGCGGGTCCTGACCCGATGGAGCTCGCCTTCCTCCCGAGTCCGCCCAGCCCGTACCTGACGGTCGGCCCGCTCATGCTCCACGGGTACGCGCTCATGGTGGTCCTCGGCGTCATCACCGCGATCGCCATCGGCCGGCACCGCTGGAACGCCCGGGGCGGCGACGCGGGCGCCGTCCTCGACATCGCCATGGTCGCGGTGCCGTTCGGCATCCTCGGCGGCCGCCTCTACCACGTGATCACCAGCTGGCAGCTGTACTTCGGCCAAGGCCGCAACCCGGTCGAGGCGCTGTACGTGTGGCAGGGCGGCCTCGGCATCTGGGGCGCGATCGCCGGCGGCGCCCTCGGCGCCTGGATCGCAACCCGGCGTCGTGGCATCGCCTTCACCGCCTTCGCCGACGCCCTCGCACCGGCCGTCCTGGTCGGCCAGGCGATCGGCCGGATCGGCTGCTGGTTCAACCAGGAGCTGTACGGCAGGCCCACCACCCTGCCCTGGGGACTGGAGATCGACCCGGCCAACCGCCCCGCCGCCACCCCGGACGCCGCCACCTACCACCCCACGTTCGCCTACGAGGCCGCCTGGAACCTGGGCGCCGCCGCCCTCGTGATCTGGGCCGAGCGACGCTTCCGCCTCGACCGGGGCCGCGTCCTCGCCCTGTACGTCGCCGCCTACACGGCGGGCCGCGGCTGGATCGAGATGCTGCGCGTCGACCCCGCCAACCACCTGGGCCTGCGGCTGAACGTGTGGACCAGCCTGCTGCTGTTCCTCGCCGCCGTCGCCTTCCTCGTCGTACGCCGTCGGCCCGCCCCGACCGCACCCGCCCCGACGGTAAGCACCGAAGCCACGCCTCCTGCTGAGGAGCAGGCCGCGCCCGCACCGGTGCCGTCGGACACGGACACGGACACCGCGCCCGCCCGGAAACGGACGGCCCTCCCGGGGAGAGCGCCATGACCGGCCGCCGGCCGTGCCTCCGTATCGGCTCCCGGACGGGGCTCACGCTGCTGCCCTTCGACCCGCACCGCATCGGCAGGCCGCCGGTCTGATCCTGGCCTTCGTCGGGCTGAGCCACCGGAAGCAGTCCGCGGCCGACCCGACGCACATGGCCCGACCATCGTGTGCTCATCGTCCCTTCACAGCACATGCCTAACTTCTTTCGTACAGCCCCGGTCCGGCCCACCGCGCCGGGCACACCGCACAAGCCCCTGGAGTGATCCCCATGATGTGCCTGAACAAGAAGGTCCTCATCGGTGCCGGTGTCGTCGCCGGCGGCTTGTTCCTGGTCAAACCCGCGTGGGCGGTGGCCGCCCTGCCGCTGCTGATCCTGGCGCTCTGCCCGCTCAGCATGATCTTCATGATGCGCGGCATGGGCAGCCAGAGCGGCAAGGGCGGCAAGGGCGCCGCGTGCGGCACGTCCGGGGCGACCGCCAAGTCCACGACGGCCACGACGGCGACGGGGACCGATCTCGACAAGCAGATCGCCGACCTCCAGGAGGAGGTGCGCATCCTCCGCGCCGCGAACACTCAACAGCAGGCGTCCGCGCCCAGGGTGGACTTCAGCAAGCCGGACGAGCCCGGTCCGCGCCCCTGACGGCGCGGGCCCGCTCCCGGAACACGGGGGCATCCCGACGTGCGTCCGCCAGCCCCTGTCTGTGCAGTCGTCCGCGACCTGCTCCCGGAGTACGCCCTGGGCCTGCTCTGGCATGCTCGGGCCCCTACCGGCGCATCCGACACCCGCAGTACACCGGGTTCCCGGCCATCATGACCGGGTTCCTCCTGATGTGGCCCACTCTGCCTACACTGGTGATGTTCCCGGTACTGGTCTGGGTCTACCGGCGCCTCGCCCTGCGTGAGGAAGCCGAGGTCGCCGCCTGTTTCGGCACCGCTTGGGAGCGTTATGCGGCCCGCACACCCCGCTTCCTGCCGTCCCGGCGACGCCGGAAGACAGTAGGCGCGCACCGTGCCGCCTGCAGGTGACACGGTCCGCCCTCACGCGGAGGACACCCGCACCGCGGCAGACCTGACGGCCCGGTCCCGGACCAGGGGCCGGTTCCCCGGGCTGTCGGGTCTGCCGTCCCTTCCGGCCGACGGGTCTGCCGTCCCTTCCGAAGGAGCCGACGATGCCCCAGTATCTTCCGCTCATCCTGTTGCTGCTGGCCTGCCCCGTGGGGATGGCCCTGATGATGTGGTATATGGGGCGGTACCAGCGTAAGAACGTGCGACAGGCCCAGCCCCGGCCTCGGCCCACCGTCCCCACCGGCCACGACACCAACGCAGTCGAGGTCACCCACCTGCAGGCAGAGATCGACCAGCTCAAGGCCGCCCAACGGGACTCGGCCGGCAGGCCGGCGTCTCCGGGAGACCGCCCGCCCCAGGCCTGACCTGGCATCCGGCACGGCACGGCTGTGCGGCGCGCCGAATCGCCGATGCGGCCCGGGCGAGCCGCTTGCCGACGTGGCCGCCCCGCAGAGCTGCGGGGCGGCCACAGCCGCGTCAGCCGGCGGGCCGGGCCGTGTAGTCACCGGCCCGCCGGACGGCCGCGACGAGTTCGGAGGTGTCCACCTCCGTGCCCTCCGCCAGAGTGACGGTGGTGAGTCCGGCGCGGAAGTTGGTGCTGGCGTAGCGGACTCCGGGGACGTCCTCCAGCTCGTCGTCGATGGACAGGCCACAGCTGGTGCAGTGCATGCCCTCGATGTGGAGGATCATCTGCTGGCCGGTCTCGGTCTCCGTCTCGGCCTTGCGGCTGAAAAGCTTCATGTAAGGGCGCTTTCTACTTGAAGTCGATGGTGCCGGTGTTCATGCCCACGGAGCAGGTGAAGCGGAGCGTGCCAGGCTTGCGGGTGCCGAGGTCGACCTCGGTGTCACCGTTGCGCTTGACGATCTCCTGGACGCCGAGGGCGGGGATGGTGAAGGCCTGGGCGCAGCCGCTGGAGTCCTTGCCGTGCAGCACCAGCGTGGTGGGCACGCCCGCCTTCGCCGTGAACTGCGTGGGGCTGTAGGAGTCCGTCACCGTCAAGGTGATGATCTGCTTGCCGGCGCCGTCCATGCGTACCGGCGCGTCGGCTGCCGACTTCCCCGACCCTTCCGTCATGTTCATGCCGGAAGAGGCGGCCGTGGTGGTCGTATTCTGCCGGGTGAAGGTGGCCCAGCCGCCGGCCTGCAGTGCGGAGACGACCGTCCAGGCGGCGACGCCGAGCACGACCACGCCCGTCAGGATCGCGAGTCGGCCGGACAGGGCCCGGCTGGTGCGGCGGAACAGGTAGCCGAGGACGGCGAACAGCGGGGCGGTGCCGATGACGAACCCGGCCATCACCGCCGCCCCGGCGACGGGGGACCCGGAGGTGACCGCGATCAGTTCCACCGAAAGGGTGACCCCGCACGGCACCAGTACGGTGGCGAAGCCGATCAGGGCCGGGGTGAGGGCCGAGTCGGTCCTGGCGCTGCGGCGCAGCAGCCGGCCGAAGGAGGCCGGGGGCCGGGGCACCAGCCGCGCCACGGCCTTGACGCCGAACAGGTCGAGTGCGAAGAGCAGCATGAGGACCGCGGCGGCCAGCAGCATGACCGCCCGGGCGCGGGGGCTGGGCTGCAGCGCGTCACCGAAGACGCCCAGCAGGGCGCCCAGCAGGGTGTGGGAGAGCAGCTTTCCGGCGAGGAAAGCCCCGACGGGAACCAGCGGCTTGGGCTCCGCCGGCGCGGTGTGCGCCCGGCCGCCGGGGTGCTGTACCGCCGCGTCGGGTGCGCGGCGAAGGGGGACGGGTGAGGCGGGTTCCGGGGTGGTGGCGGGGCTGCGGCGGGTCACCGCGCCGGCCAGCAGGCCCCCTTGGACGGCGGCGCAGGAAGCACCGCCGGCGAGCAGGCCGGTGGAGACACCGGTGACGAGCAACGCGACAGACGACGGCATGCGTCGACACTCCTGAAGAGATACGACGGCACGCGCACGCGGGCGTGCCGAATCGGACGTGGCTGGCGGGGCGTCCGCGGGACGGGAGTCCGCGGACGGGGTGCCGTCACGTCCGGCACACGCACAAGCGGTGCAGGTCAGGAGGGGGCGGCTCGGCAGGCGGCGGCACTCCGGAACGGGGCACCCCCGGCCGCAGGAACATGTCCGCTTCCGCCTCACCGGCATGGGCCGGGGCGGCAGCCGCATGGTGGGAGGGGCCGACCGAAGGCAGGGTGCAGACGGTCTGCGTCGACGGGCAGTTCCCGTCCATGCTGGTCGCTTCGGCTGCCGTTGCCGCTGTCGTCCGCCCGGCCGACTGCCCGGGTCCGACGGATTGCTGCATCGACTGCGTCTGGCCGGGCATCGCCATGGCCGGCCGTGCGACGCCGGTCACACAGAACGCGAGCGCGCCGACCAGCACAAACCACGCCCACAGGCGGAGCGGGAACGGCGCACGCAACATCACGAACGGCATCGTAGCGGCACCCACCGAGTGGAGATCACGCCGCCCTGCGGCAGGCACACCGATGACGAGCGGTGCCCAGAGTACGTACACGGCGGGCCCGAAACCGCCTGGCGTCCCGCATGTGCGTCACGAGGGCACCGGGCCTGTGAGTATCGGCCGCCGTCAGGTCGGCGGTGTGACGGGTATCCGGCGCACGCGGCGGGCAGCAGGCCGAGACGACGGTGATCGTGCCTGTGGGCGAACGCGATGGCGGGCGGGCACAGAGCGCGCACATGACGGCTTCATCGGTCCTTCACACCGCCTGCCTAGCGTGGCAGCGACCCGGCCGGTGCGGCGGACAAGCGCGGACAGGCACGGTTGAGACAGATGGGTGATCGCTGAGGGCGCAGCCTGGCGGTCCTCCGGAAAGGTGATGGATGAGCGAGCTGCTCTTCGGTACGACGCTGCTGGCGTCCTTCTTCGGCGGGGTGGTGGCGCTGCTCGCGCCGTGCTGCATCTCGGTGATGCTGCCGGCCTACTTCGCCACCGGATTCCGCTCCCGCGGCCGCGTCGTCGCGGGAACGCTGACGTTCGGCGCCGGGGTGGCCACCGTGATCGTGCCGATCGGGCTCGGGGCCGCCGCGCTGTCCGCCGCGCTCCAGCGGTACCACCTGTGGGTCTACCTGGCCGGCGGCACGCTGATGCTGGCCGGCGGCCTGGCGGTGCTCGCCGGATGGAAGCCGAAACTGCCGATGCCCTCCGGACGCTCCCCCCAGGGGGGCGGCTTCGGCGCCGCCTACGGGCTCGGGGCGTTCTCCGGCATCGCCAGCGCCTGCTGCGCGCCGGTGCTCGCCGGGGTCGCCGTGCTGTCCGGGGCCACCGCCTCGTTCCCCGCCGCCCTGGGTGTCGGGCTCGTCTACGTGCTGGGCATGGTCGCGCCCCTGGTGGTGATCGCCCTGGCCTGGGAGCGCGGCCACCGCGGTCCCGCCAGGGTCCTGCAGGGCCGCACGGTACGGCTGCGGGCCGGCTCCTGGCAGCGGAGTCTGCCACTGGGTGACCTGCTCGCTGGGATTCTGCTGATCGCCATGGGCGTACTGACCGCCGTCCTGGCGCTCAGTGGACCGTCGATGCCCAACTCCGGCTGGCGGGTCACCTTCGCCGCCGACCTGCAGCACGCCGCATCGGCGGCCACCCGTGCCTTGGGCTGGCTGCCCGGCTGGGCCGTGGCCGCTGTCGCCGCGGCGGCCCTGTTCCTGCTGATCCGCCGTGCCCGCCGCTCCCGCGCCGAGTCGGCCGATCCGGATCCCGCACCCTTGCCCGCGGTGCCCGAGTGCGGCGGATCCGCATCTGGGGACTGCGCCGCGCCGGCGGTGACCGCTTCCGACGAGCCCGTGGCTGTCACCACCCCCGCAGACCGCACCATGACTTTGGAGGGCCCCGCCGATGGGCGCTGACACCAAACCCGGAACCAAGGCCGCGCGCCACGCGCGCCTGGCGGCCGAACGCGAGAGCGAGCGGCAGCGGCAGCACCGCCGTCGGCGCCTGCGTAACAGCGCGGTCATCACCGCGATCCTCATCGCCGTCGTCGCCGGCCTGTACGCGGTGTTCAACAAGTCCGAGCAGCCGTCGGCCACGGGCTACGAGGTCGGCAGCCCCGGGATCGGCCAGACCGCGCCCGGGTTCTCGCTGGCCTCCAGCGGCGGCGGGAACGCCAGCCTGGCCGCCTTGAAGGGCAAGACCGTACTCCTGTACTTCCAGGAGGGCCTGACCTGCCAGCCGTGCTGGGACCAGATCCGCGACCTGGAGAAGTCCTCCGCCAAGGTCAAGGACGCCGGCATCGACCAGATCGTCTCGGTCACCACCGACCCGGCGAACCTGGTCGCCCGCAAGGTCAAGGACGAGGCCCTGAAGACCCCGGTACTCTCCGACCCGGACCTGAAGGTCTCCAAGGCCTACCAGACCAACGAGTACGGCATGATGGGCACCTCCCGCAACGGCCACAGCTTCGTCCTCGTCGGCCCCGACGGCACCATCCAGTGGCGGGCGGACTACGGCGGCGCCCCCAAGTACACGATGTACGTCAAGGTCGACAAGATCCTCGCCGACCTCGAGGCCGGGCGGCAGGCATGAGCGCCCGGCACATCACGCTCCTCACCCAGGCCGACTGCGCGCTGTGCGAGCACGCCAAGACCGTCCTGGCCAAGGTCGGCGCCGACCATGAGCTGGCCGTCACCGAGATCGACCTGGCAGATGAGGAGGGCCGGCGGCTCGGCGCCGAGGCGGGTGTCCTCTTCGCCCCCGGCATTTTCCTCGACGGCCGCCCCTTCTCCTACGGACGGCTCTCCGAACGCCGCCTGCGCCGGGCCCTGAAAGCCGCGCCCTGACGCCCGTCCACCCCTCCCCTGCGCCCCTGAAACATCAAGGAAGTCAAGGAAGCCGAACAATGAGCGAACTGGTCAAACTACTGCCCCTCCTCGCCTGCCCGGTGGGTATGGGCGCCATGATGTGGTTCATGACGCGGTCCGGCCGCAAGACCACCGGCGCCCCTTCCACCGATCCCAACACCGCAGCCTCCGGCGCCGATCCGCGCGAGCGGGAACTGGCAGCGCTGCGCAAGCAGGTCGACGACCTCAGGCAGCACATGGGCGACGATGCCAAGGCCCCCGACCAGGCGCACACTGAGCCCTTCTCGGCAACGTCTCGTGACGGTTCGTGATCTTCGGTCAGGTGGTGCGGCCGTGCTCCATCTGGAGCGGGACGAGGGCTGCTCGGGCGTTCCCGGTGATGCTGCCGGGGTCGGGGCTGACCCGGCGCAGGACCTAGAAGGTGACCTTGAGCAGGGCGTTGGCGCGCTCGGCGACACCGTGGATGCCGCGGATCACCCTGTTGAACGTCTGCTGCCCGGTGGCGAGTTCGCCGCCTTGCGGCCTCTTGACCGGGTGGCGGAAGCCGTCATCGGCGGCACCCTCGCCGACCGGCTCAATGATGGTGAGCCGCCCGCCACCCGGTAGGACCAACCGCCCGGAAAGGCGGGGCACTTCGTCGGCCACAAACAGTTCGCCAGGCATCCGGACGGCACAAGAACGGTGGGCCGACGGGATCACGTCCTGTCGGCCCACCGTACTTGGCGATACGTCAGCTCTCGCCGAGCATCTTCTTCATCTGCTCGATCTCGGCGGTCTGGGCCGTGATCACGTCGTCCGCGAGCTTCACGGCGGGACCGTACTTACCGTCGGCCTTCTGGGTCTTGGCCATCTTGATGGCGCCCTCGTGGTGCTTGACCATCATCTCGAGGAACATCTTGTCGAACTCGGCGCCGGAGGCCTTCTCCAGCATGTCCATGTCCTCCATGCCCATCATGCCGGGCGTGGAGGACGACATGTCCATTCCGGACATGTCCTGCGGCACTTCCTCGCCCCACGAGGTGAGCCAGCCGGACATCGTCTCGATCTCCGGGTCCTGCGCCCCCTTGATCTTCGTGGCGAGGTCCTTCACCTCCTGCGAGGAGGCGCGGTCGGCGGCCAGTTCGGCCATGTCGACGGCCTGACGGTGGTGCTGGATCATCTCCTCGGCGAAGGAGACGTCCTGGTCGTTGTGGTCGCCGGCCTTGGCCGACGCGGTCGCGGAGGGGCTGGAGTCGGACCCCATGGAGGACATGTCGTGTCCGCCGCCGCCACAGGCGGAGAGTACGAGAGCGGCTGCACCCGCCGTGACGGCGATGGCGGTACGACGGACGAGCTTGCGGTGTGCGGTCATGGATGAACTCCTGAATGCGGATCTGTGAAGGGCATACCGACGCACGGCACCGCCTGGGCATGCGGTGACGCGCGGGCCGCTCTAGATCCGCAGGATTTGGAGTTCGGAGAGCGAGGGCGGGGCGCGACCGCCGTCGGGATCGCTGTCGGCCGCGGAGGCACGCATCTCCCCCGGCTCAGCACACGCCACCGCGTCGGGCAGTAGTACCGGCACCAGCGACGGAGCCCCTGCGACCGACGCGGAGGCGCAGGTCGGATCCGCGTGGTCCGTCCGGCCCGTACATCCGCCTTCGCCGTGATCGCATCCGCCCGGCATCGACGCCATGACGTCCGTCTGCGCGACCACCGCCATCCGCTCGCGCCCGGATGACGCGGCGGCGACCCCCGGCATCGGCCCGAGGCCGTGCATGCCGAGCAGGCCCAGCAGCAGAGCGCACACGAGCAGCCCGCAGGACCGCACGGTCGAGTGCGGTCGCGTGAGCTGTCCGAGGCGGGTCACGACCTCATCGTAGGCATGGATCACCAGCCGCTCGCGTCCCGGGCGCCGCCGAAGCAGACAAGGCAGACAAGGCAGACAAGGCAAAGCGGTACCGGCCCAGGGTATGACCACCCTTGAGAGGAGGAACCGTGCCCGACGTACTGACGCTCGAATACCGCGTGTCCGGCATGACATGCGGCCACTGCGAGAACGCCGTGAAACAGGAGGTCTCGGCGCCGAAAGCCGTCGTCCACATGCAGGTCGACGCCCGCACGGGCCGCGGCACCGTGCCATGCACCACCCCGCTCGACGATCCCCGGGCGCGAGAGGCGATCGACGAGGCGGGCTACGAACTCACCAGCCGAGTATGAGGTTCCGCCTTCGCCCCGAAAACCTGCCCGAACGGCCGTCTACTATGGTCTTGCGTATTCGGTGGCGAAGGGAAGTCAGGGCCATGCGTCGGCTGGGGGATCTTGAAGCGGAAATCATGGATCGTCTCTGGACGTGGAACCGTCCGGCGACGGTGCGCGAGATAGTGGATGACATCAACAAGACCCGCCCCGTCGCGTACACCACGGTGATGACGGTCACCAACATCCTGTACACCAAGGGCTGGCTGCTGCGCGGCAAGCATGGCCGGGCCTGGCTGTACACACCGGTGCGCAGCCGCGAGGCGTACGCCGCCGCACTCATGGAGGACGGCTTGGGAGAGAGCAAGGACCGCCCGGCCGCGCTGGTCGCCTTCGTCGAGAACATGGACGAGGAAGAGATCGCCGCCTTGCGCAAAGCCCTGCGGAACGTGAGCCGGCAGGCGAAGGAAGTGCAGTGAACGCGGCCCCCGCCCTGGCCGGCTACACGGCAGTGGTGGGCTTCGCGGCCCCACGCCTGCTCCTGCGCGCCGCCTGGCCGCACCGGGCCCCGGCCCTGGCGGCCGCGGTGTGGCACGCCCTGGCGGTCTCGTTCTCGATCGCGGCCGCGCTCACCGCGTACAGCCTGGCCGTGCCCGCCGAGCACCTGCACGCGGGCCTGGTGGGCCTGCTGCACACCTGCGGACTGAACGTGGGCACGGGACAGCCCGACCCCGACACGGCAGACCGTCTGGCCGTCGGCGTCCCCGCCGCCATCGGAATCGCCCTGGTCGCGAGCTTCGCCTTCCACGTCGTACGAGCCCGTCGCGCGAGGACACAGCACCGGGAAGCGGTCGATCTGGTGGGCCGCCACTCGGCCCACCTGTGCGCCACCGTCCTGCCGTACGACACTCCCGCCGCCTACTGCCTGCCCGGTCGCCGTCCACGGATCGTGATCAGCGACGCGGCCGTGCGCCGGCTGACGCCCGAGCAGCTCGGCTCCGTACTGGAGCACGAGCAGGCCCACATCGCGGGCCGCCACCACCTGGTCCTGGCCGCCGCGGAGACCTTCCACTCGGTCTTCCGGTGGGTGCCGTTGGCCCGCCATGCCCGGGAGCAGACGGCACTGCTGCTGGAGATGATCGCGGACGACCGCGCCCTGCGCAGCCACTCCCACGAGGCGCTGGCCACCGCGATGTACGAGATGGCCGCGGCCCGCACCCCGAAGGGCGCGCTGGCGGCGGGCGGCCAGAGCGTACTGATCCGCCTGAACCGGGTCCTCGGTCCGCGCAAGGCACCTCACCCCGCCCTGTGGGGTTCCGTCGCCGCCGCGGCCGCGGCGGTCCCGCTGCTGCCGCTGCTGGTCGCCTGCCCGCCCGGCCTCGGCTGACCGTTCCCGGACGATCCCTGTCGGCTGTTCCGGGTGAGGCCTGTGTGACTCGGACTGGCTTGCGATACCCAATACGAAGCTACTAAGTTCAAACCACTTGACTGACCGACGCCGCTGCGCCGGTCCGACGGTCACAGGCCGTCGCTCCGTACACAGACCGCACAGAGGAGTCAGCCCACGATGGGAACGCACCGTCGGCCGAAGCCGCCCAGCCGTGCCCGGATAGCCACGCTCGGCATGGCGGCGGGCGCGGTCAGCCTCCTGCCGACGCAGAGCCAGGCGGCGCCCAAGCCCACGGTGGACGAGGTGCGCAAGCAGGTGGAGCAGCTCTACGAGGAGGCCGAGGCTCCGACCGAGGAGTACAACGCCGTCCGCGAGGAGCAGAAGAAGCTCCAGGGTGAGGTGGACAGCGCACAGGACCGGCTGGCTCGCAAGCAGCAGGAGATCAACGAACTGCGCGAGAAGATAGGCCCGTTGGCGGCGGCGCAGTACCGCAGCGGCGGCATCGACCCGAGCGTGCAGCTCTTCCTGTCCGGCGACCCGGACGACTACCTCGACCGGGCCGAGATGCTCGGCCGTACGAGCGACCGGCAGGCCGAGGCCCTGCGGGCCATGCAGAGCATGCAGCGCGAGATCGCGCAGGAACGCGCGACCGCCGCTCAGCAGCTGAAGGCCCTGGAGGAGACGCGCGCCAAGGCCGCCGAGAAGAAGGAGGAGGTCCAGGCCAAGCTCACCAAGGCCCGCAAGCTCCTCAACAGCATGACCGCCGCCCAGCGCGCGAGGATGGAAGCCGACCAGGAGCGCGAGGACGCCACCGCGGGCGTCAGCGACTCCGCCTCCACGTACAACGGCCCGGCAAGCGGCCGCGCCAAGGCCGCACTCGATTTCGCGTACGCACAGCTCGGCAAACCCTACGAGTGGGGCTCCACCGGGCCCGACTCCTACGACTGTTCGGGACTGACCGGCGCTGCCTGGCGCGCGGCGGGCGTCTCGCTGCCACGCACCGTCAAGCAGCAGTACGACGCCGGCCGCAAGGTCGCCAAGTCCGATCTGCAGCCCGGCGACATCATCTACTGGTACAACGACAACCAGCACAACGGCATGTACGTCGGGAACGGCAAGGCCATCCACGCGCCGCGCACCGGCAAGAACGTCGAGATCGCCCCCCTCGACAGCATGCCGTTCTTCGCCGCGAGCAGGCCCTGAGCACCACCATCCGCGCCACCCGAGGAAGTTCCGTGACCGCACGCCCGGCCAGGCGCACCCTGCTCGCCGCAGCGGGGGCCGTACTCGCTTCTCTGGTCCTCGCCGCCTGCTCGGGCGGGACGTCCGACACGGACGAGTCGTCCGAGACGTCGGGATCGTCGGATGCCCTTTCCCACGTGCACGGGCTCGGCATCGACCCGGCCGACGGCCGCGTGTACGTCGCGACGCACGACGGTGTCCACACGGTCGCCAAGGGACAAAAGCCGAAGCTCGTCGGCGACCGCAAGGACGACTTCATGGGCTTCACCGTGACCGGCACGAACACCTTCATCGCCAGCGGACACGGCGCCCCGGGCAGCGACCGCCCGGGCAACGTCGGCCTGATCGACACCAAGGACGCGGGGCAGACGTGGACCTCCCGGTCCTTGTCGGGTGAGGCCGACTTCCATTCCCTCGACTCGGCCGAGGGCACTGTGTACGGATACGAGGGCGGCCGGATCCGGGTCAGCGACGACCTCAAGCGCTGGGACGACCGGGCGACGCTGGAGGCCCTCGACATCGCCGTGAGCCCCGCGGGGGACACGTTGCTGGCCACCACCGCCGAGGGTGTCGTCACCAGCACCGACGGCGGCCGTACCTTCGACAAGGGCTCGGGGCAGGTCCAGGCGTTCCTGTCCTGGCCTTCGGAGAAGTCCCTCTTCGGCATCGACACGTCCGGAATACTGAGCAGCAGCGCGAACAGCGGCAAGACGTGGAAGCAGCTCACGACCGTGCCCGGCGGACAGCCCCAGGCCCTGACCGCCGTCAACTCCGACCACGTCCTCGCCGCGACACAGACCGGCGTGTACGAGTCACGCGACGGCGGCAAGACCTTCACCCGACTCGCGCCCCTGGCTTCCTGAGTCGTTGCTCCACTCCGCGACGAAACGCGAAGTCCGGTGCCACAACGCTCTGTTGTGACGATCTCTCCCTCTTCCTCCGCTTCGTCCGCCGTGATCGGCCTCGGCCACGAGGCCGTCGGCGCCCTCATCCGCCGGTGGCGGGACGACCCCGGAAGCACCTACCGCACATGGTTCCTGCGGGAGTAGCGCACGAAGAACTTCCGCTCCACCCGGAAGGCGGCCGCGGCCTTCGAGGTGGAGCACACCACCTCCATCCACTCCGGCATCGTGCGCATGCTCGACCTGGCGCTCAGCGGCGACCCGGACGCCGCGCACGGCATGTACCCGGTCGCGCCGGACGCGCGCGAGGAGGAGGTCCGGGCCCAGATCCGGCGCCCCGCCTTCAGCCGGGTCGCGGACCTGAGGGTGCGGTACCTGCCCTACGGCGAGCTCCAGGCCAGCCGGGAGGCGATCATGCGGTTCGGCAGGGGGCTGCATCCCATCGAGGCCCTGGCGCGCGACCTGAGCTGAGCAGGCATGGGGGCGCCTCGCCCATGCGAGCGCCGCTGATGGTCAAGACTCCATCATGTGACACCAGGGCTGAGCGGACCGGAGCCACCCGACGTACTAAGGGAGTAAGTAGACAGTGACTCCCGATGAAGGGAAACTCCGTGATCCGGCAACGCATCGTCCTCGCCACGGCCGCAGCACTCGCATCGACACTCCTGCTGACGGCCTGCGGATCCTCGACGGACGACGCCTCCAGGAATAGCCCCGGCAACGCCGCGTCGGCCGGGTCGGATCCCGCGACGTCCGCACCGGCGGACAGCGGCGACTCCGGCAGCGAGGACATGGCCACGACCACCATGCTGATGACCAAGGACATGGGGAACGGCATGGGGAGCATGGTCACCGACGACAAGGGGATGACGCTCTACCGCTCCGACATGGACCGGTCGAGCCCGTCCATGTCGACGTGCACCGGCGGGTGCACAAAGACCTGGATGCCGGTCATGGCGCAGGACTCCGTACAGACGATGGGCGTGGAGAAGAGTCTGCTCGGCACCGTCGACCGCTCGGACGGCATGAAGCAGCTCACCCTCGGCGGCTGGCCGCTGTACCGGTACATGGGCGACACAAAGGTCGGACAGATCAACGGCCAGGCCAAGGACGACAAGTGGTTCGCCGTCACGCCCTCGGGCAAGAAGTCCACCATGGAGGGCATGGAGGGCATGGAGGGCATGGAGGGCATGGAGGGCATGGAGGGCATGCAGGGCTGAGACGAGTCGTGCAGCCGTGGGGCCGCCAGTGCACGGGGGGCCGGCGTATCGTCAGACGGCCGCTGGGTCCTCCCGGACGGCCGGCCGTTGCGGCGCCCGTGACCCGTGCTGCCTGCACCAGCCGTAACGGGTCACCCCCTTCGGCTTGTACACCGACAAGGTCACCGCCACGACCAGCACAAAGAGGGCCGCGGCGGCGTCGGCCAGCAACTCGACCCTCATCCCCACGACGTCACCGCTGGAAAGCGCCGCCCGGGCCGCAGCGTCGGCGACATGGCCGACCACCCGGATCTGCACCAGCAGCAGAACAGTCGCCACCCACGTTGATCAGCAGTTTGATGACAACCCAATAGTGACGGAACAGCCCCCATGCGGACCCCACAGCCTTGAACGAGTCCCGTGAGCAGCGAGGCGAAGCTCACAGGGACCAGTGCGAACCAGCCGGTCAGCTCCATCGCCAGGTACGCGCTGCGCACGGTCTGGGGATCCTGGACGGCCAGACCCGCGACAGCGAGGACGACGAACACGACGACAGCGCCGAGCCGGCCGACCGAGGAGGTGACGTGTGCGGCGAGGGTGAGCTTGCGGAGGCGGGGGTTCATGGCCATGGCGATCAGTGGCCGCCCATCCCACCGCCGATCGCGTGCATGAGTACGAACGCCACCAGCAGCGCGGCTCCGGCGACGATCCCGAACGCCTTCACCCAGCGGGGCTGCCCGGATGCGCCATGGGGCTTGCCCCATAGCCGGCGGCATCGGGGCTAGAGGGCGAGTCAGCCATATATGCCTCCTTGGGTGCTTGAGTGCGGGACGGTCGACACCTGTATTTTACGAGACACTCTGTCCACGATGTCATCCACGATGTATCGACATCGCCGCCGCGTACACTGATGCGGTGCCCAAGCTGTGGAACGAGACGATCGAGGCGCATCGCCGCGCGGTGCGCGACGCGATTTTGAGCACCACGGCGGAGCTGGCCGCCGAGCGCGGAGTGCGGTCGGTGACGATGTCGCAGATCGCCGAACAGGCCGGCATCGGCCGGGCCACGCTGTACAAGTACTTCCCGGACGTCGAAGCGATCCTGATCGCCTGGCATGACCGCCAGATCACCGAGCACCTGGGGCAGCTGGCGGAGGTCCGGGACCAGGCCGATGGGCCCGCCGACCAACTCGAGGCGGTTCTGAGGGCGTTCGCTCACATCTCGCGCCAGTCCCGCGGGCACCACGGCACCGAACTCGCGGCGTTGCTCCACCGGGACGAGCGGGTCGTCCGAGCGCAGCGGCAGCTCCACGACATGGTCCGGAACCTGCTGGCCGAGGGCGCGCAGACCGGCGCCTTCCGCGCCGATGTCACGCCCGACGAGCTGGCGACCTACTGCCTCCACGCCCTGACCGCCGCTGCCGCCCTACCCTCCGAGGCGGCGGCCGACCGTCTCGTCACGGTGACCCTGTCCGGGCTGCGCGACGGTCACTCCATGCCGGACGACCGGAGGCCGCCGAGCCGGCCCGAGCACCAAGGCCACCACGCAGGGCGCTCAACCCTCTGAGCTCGCCCACTTCCCCCGCGACTCCGCGTCAGCAGGGCAACAGCTGCCTTGAAGTTATTGCAATCCTTTTGCACCTAACTACTAATCTCCATAGAGAATGGGCTGCGACCTGACCTGAGCACGACCCGGATCAAGGACACCACCATGACCGTTGCGCCCCATCCCCGGCCCGGCCTCGTCCGGCGTATACGCGGAGCACTCACCCCCCGCGAATGGGCCCGGGCAGGCGGTCTGGCGGCCGTGATCCTCGCCCTGCATGTCATCGGTTGGGGCACGCTGCTGCTCGTCGTCGTCCCCCAGAACTTCGACCTGGGCGACCAGGGGGCATTCGGCATCGGCATCGGCGTCACCGCGTACGTGCTCGGCATGCGGCACGCCTTCGACGCCGACCACATCGCCGCGATCGACAACACCACCCGCAAGCTGATCTCCGACGGCCAGCGCCCGCTCTCCGTGGGCTTCTTCTTCTCCCTCGGGCACTCGACCGTCGTCTTCCTGCTCGCCCTGCTCTTCGCACTCGGCGTGCGCTCCCTCGCCGGACCGGTGCAGGACGACGACTCCGCGCTGCAGCAGACGCTCGGGCTCATCGGCACGTCGGTCTCCGGTGTCTTCCTCTACGTCATCGCGGCCTTCAACCTCGTCGCCCTGCTCGGGATCCTGAAGGTCTTCCGCCGGATGCGCACCGGCGGCCACACCGAGGCGGACCTGGAAGCGCAGCTCAGCAACGGCGGCGGGGTCATGACCCGGATCCTCGGCCGGGCGACCCGGGCCGTCGGCAAGCCCTGGCACATGTACCCGCTGGGCTTCCTCTTCGGCCTCGGCTTCGACACCGCCACCGAGGTCTCCCTCCTCTTCCTCGCGGCGGGCGCGGCCGGCGCCGGCATTCCCTGGTACGCGATCCTGTGCCTGCCGGTGCTGTTCGCGGCCGGGATGAGCCTGCTCGACACGATCGACGGCTCATTCATGAACTTCGCCTACTCCTGGGCCTTCTCCAACCCGGTCCGCAAGGTCTTCTACAACATCACCATCACCGGCCTGTCGGTCGCCGCCGCGCTCATCATCGGCACAGTCGAACTACTGTCGATCGCCGCCGAGAAGCTCTCCCTGCACGGCGCCTTCTGGGACTGGGTCGGCCGCATCGACCTCAACAGCGTCGGATACGCCGTCGTCCTGCTCTTCGTCGTCACCTGGGCCGCCGCGCTGCTCATCTGGCGATACGGCCGCATTGAGGAGAAATGGGCAGTCGCCCCGCAGTCCACGGCAGATTGACCCGCTGGGCGAGTGGGACACGCCGGGCGTACGGGTGAATCGCACGGCTCCGCGTCGGTTACTCGCTTTGCACGGAAGGCAGGTTCCGGCATCGTGCCACCGCCCGATCGATCGGAGTTTGCATGAACCGCCGGATAATATCCGCGAGCCGTGTGGGTGCGGCTCTGCTGATGGCCGCCGGACTCGCCCTTGCCGCAGCGCCCACTGCCGTCGCGGACGGCGACAGCGAGTTCAACGAAAAAGAGTTCCTCGCCATGACCATCGACCATCACTTTGGCGGCGTCCACATGGCCGAGATGTGTGTGCAGAAGACGACGCGGGCGGATCTCATGGGCCTCTGCTCGGAGATCAAGCACACGCAGTCCAAGGAGATCGCCGCGATGCGTTCGTGGCTGAAGGCCTGGTACAGCACCGATGAGACACCGAGCGTGCCGCACGAGAGCATGCCGATGATGCACGAACTTGAGGGTCTGTCGGGTCGGGCCTTCGACGTGAAACTCTCCCGCCACTTCGCCCAGCATCACCGCGAGTTCCTGCCCGAGGCGGACAAGTGCCGCAAGCACGCCAAGCACAGCGAGTTGCGCGACTTGTGCGACACGATGCACAAGACCCAGACGGAGGAGATCGGCAAGTTCGAGGCGGTCATCGCCGGTAAGCCGATCACCGTCGACACCGGCAACGGTGGCCTGGCGACCGCCGGCTCGCAAGGCGACGGCACCGGCGGAGCCGGGTGGCTGGCCGCCGGTGGTGCCGCCGCGGCACTGGGCACCGCCGCCCTGGGCCGGCGCCTGCGCCGCCAGTGACCGGCGGGCGCGCCGGGGCACACCCTGTGGGCGCTGGCCACACTGTCGCTCTGGGTTGCCGCATTGGCGGCCGCCAGCGTCCCGGCGCGCCCTGCCGTCACCGCTGGGGCGGCATCGCTCTTGCCGATGCCGCCCCAGCGGTCTACAGCCAACACGACCTCGGCGGCGGGCCGGGTGCCGGTACGCCTGGCTCTGCCCCGGGTGGGTCTGGATGCGGCGGTGGTGCCTGTCACGGCAGGGGCCGATCGGCGCCTGGCCGTGCCCGATGACGGCAAGGCGGCCGGCTGGTGGAAGGACACCGCCCCGCCGGCAGCCGACAGGGCAGCACCGTCATCGCCGGGCACCTCGACACCCCACGAGGGGCCGCCATCTTCGCACCCCTGACCCGGGTCAAGCCGGGTGACCGGGTCACGGTCACCACCGCGGCCGCCAGAGTGGGCTACCGGGTTCGGGCGGTCACCGTGCGCCGCGGCGCCGCACTGTCGGGCGAGTTCATCACCACTATCGGGCCGCCCCGGCTGGTGCTGGTCACCTGCACCGGGCCCTACCGCCAAGGCAGCGGCTACCGCGACCGCCTCTACGTCGACGCCACCCCGGCCCCGCCGATTGGCAAGCGGAAGCCTTCTGAGGGTCAAGCCCCCTTTCCGAAGACAAGCACCTCCGTGGAGGCGACGCCCATCGGCGCCAGGAAACTGGCCTCCAGGCTGCAGCCGAGAGTCGCGAAGAGGTCCACGCATGTCCGGCGAGGCATGGCGGCTGGGTAGGAGCCGTGCCCCGCGCCTCCCTGCGTGGCCCAGGCGCTGACCGTGGCCGGGTCCAGGCAGGTCTCTGTCATCACGTCGAAGACGATCCGACCACCGGGTCGTGTGACACGTGCCATCTCGAAGAAGTAGCGGGATGCGCAGAGGAAGGTCACGGTGTTGAAGACCTTGTGGGCCTGAACGAGGTCGATGCTGCCGCCGGGTGTGGGGGCGAGACTGCATCCTGCAGTCGGTTGGGCGACCACGCTGAATGTGTCCACCAGGTAGTCGGCCCAGGGCGCTGCCGTCTCGTAGATCTCGTAGCGGTCCGGTGAACACTCCTTCAGCGTCTTCTCCAGGTACCGTCCGGACCCGGGACCGATCTCCAGCACCGTGTTCGGGTTGGCAGCGAAGACGCCGAGAGCGCGTAGTTCATCGATGGTGGACTGGGTGGCGCCAGGCGTCCCGTTCATGACCTCGTCGATGTAGTCACCGACCGACACACCGGCCGCCCGTGCAGCCCGCACCGTTGCCTCGAACGGGATGAAGTCGTCGACGCCACCCAGGTTGTTGGTACTGCGCACGATGTCGAATCCAGCACGCCCCAAGAGCCGCTTGACCCCCGACTTCAATACTGACGTTCTCCTGCCTGCTGCCCTCATCAGGCATCCCCCCCCAGGTCATGTCCACCCTCGGTGTCAGCAGGCGCCCGACCGCCGGGCGCACCTCTTTTGCACCGCGCCCCCGGGCTCCCAATCACCCGTCGAGGAAGCGCCACCCTACTAAATTACTTAGCACTTCGGGCTACTGTTTCCCCATGACCGATCCGCGCGCCCGGGGGCTGCTCTCAGCGCCGTGCCAGATACCTCTGCATGGCACGGTGCAGGGTCTTGTTGACGGCGCCCTCGAGTGGCAGCTCCCATTCACCGAGCGTCTCGACGACCTGGCCTCCCGTGCCGAGCTTCCAGCGCATCAGGCCGAAAGACCGCTCCTGGGGATCGAGTACGTCGGGAACGCCCCGCATGTCGTACACCTGGGCGCCCAGCGTGTGCGCGTCGCGGAGCATCCGCCACTGCAGGGCGTTGCTCGGCCGCACCTCGCGGCGGTGGTCCGCGGACGCCCCCGTCTGGTACCAGGCCCGGCGCCCCGCCACGATCAGCGTGTGCGCGGCGAGCACCTCCCCGTCGTGCCACGCCAGGTACAGCCGCATGCGGCCAGGTGCCTCCGCGTTGAGCTCCCGGTACTGGCGCTGGAAGTACTCCAGCGAGCGTCCGAGCCGGAAACCGTCGCGCCGCTCGGTGAGCTGCAGCAGCCGGTAGAACTCCGGCAGATAGTCGGCTGTCCCGACGCAGGGCTCGACATCGGCCTTCGTCGCCTTCTTTATGTTGCGCCGCCACTCCTGGTTCAGCCCCGCCCACAGGTCGTCGAGGCCGCGGCCGGCGAGCGGCACCTCGACGAGGTAGCGGGGCTGCGCGTCGCCGGAGTTCCCCTCCTCGCCGCAGCGCTGCCATCCGGCCGCCCGCAGCCGGTCCGCGACGGCGGCGCCGACCGGGTCGACGAGGTCCGGCAGCACGTCGCCGACGCGGCGACCGGGACCGACCGCCTCCTTGAGGGCCGCGGCGTTCCAGCGGCGGTACGGCAGCGGCGGCCCCATCCGTACCGCGAAGGCGCCGGCCGACCGGAGATGGTCCAGCAGCGGCTGAAGCAGCTGCGGCAGCCGCGGGTCCGCCCAGTCCACCACCGGCCCTTCCGGCAGGTAGGCGAAGTGCCGGCGGGTTCCTGGCAGTGGCCGGTACAGCACCTGGGCCGCGCCGCACTGGCGTCCCGAGTCGTCGAACCATCCGAGCTGTTCAGCTTTCCAGCCGGTCTTCACCGCGGCCCAGGACGGGTACTGCAGGAAGCTCGCCTGTCCGGGGAGAGAGTCCAGATATCCCCGGTGCTGTTCGGCGGTCGTGGTGAGCACCTCGTAGCTGCGGGTGTGTGTGGCTTCGGACATCTGCGCCTCTGTCACGGCCATGTGGCGGGTCTCCTCGATCTGTTCCGTACTCCTCCGCCGGGAGGGCGGCGGGACAGACCCGCCTGTCTCTTGCACGCGTGGCGGCCCCAGCGTGTGGCGGGGAATTCCACCGAGCTGCTCAAGCGGCGGGGAGGACACGCGGCGTGACGGCTCAGGAGCAGGCGGAAGCCGCCACCGATCCGGTTCCGAAGTCCCGTGCGACGCCCCGGTTGCGCGGCGGGGCCGTGATGATGCTGGGCTCCCTGGCGTCACGGGCCACCGGGTTCGTCCGCGGCGCGGTCGTGGTCGCCGCACTGGGCACGGCGCTGCTCGGCGACGCCTACAACGTCGCCAACACGGTGCCGAACATCGTCTACATCCTGCTGATCGGCGGAGCGCTCAACTCGGTGTTCGTGCCGGAGCTGGTGCGCGCCGCCAAGGAGCACGCGGACGGCGGGGCCGCGTACACCGCCCAGCTCCTTACGCTCTGCCTGACCGCCCTGACCGCGATCACCACCGCAGCCGTTCTGGCCGCGCCGTGGATCGTCTCCGCGTACACCGACTACACGGGCCCCCAGCGCGACCTCACCGTCGCCCTCGCCCGCTACTGCCTGCCGCAGATCCTCTTCTACGGCGTGTTCACCGTGCTCGGCCAGGTCCTCAACGCCCGCGACCGGTTCGGGGCGATGATGTGGACTCCGGTGCTCAACAACGTCACCGTGATCGCGGTGTTCGGGCTCTACCTGGTGATCGCCCGTACCGCGAGCACGGCGGGCGAGGTCACGGACGGCCAGTTGCTCCTGCTCGGCCTGGGCAGCACGGCGGGCATCGCCGTCCAGGCGCTGGCACTGCTGCCGTCGCTGCGGGCGGCCGGGTTCAGGTGGCAGCCGCGGTTCGACTGGCGCGGCTCGGGCCTCGGGCGGCCGGTGCGGGCCGCCGCCTGGACCCTTCTGCTGGTCCTGGTGAACCAGGTCGCGTACTGGGTGGTGACCCGGCTGTCCACGTCCGCCGGGGTGCGGGCCGTCGCCGAGGGCGTCACGGAGGGCGTCGGTTACACCGCGTACAGCAGCGCCTATCAGCTGTGGGTGGTACCGCAGGGCATCATCACCGTCTCCCTGGTCACCGCACTGCTGCCCCGGATGAGCCGGGCCGCCACCGACGGCGACCTGGCGCAGGTGAGCGCCGGCCTCGCCCGGACCCTGCGTACGACAGCAGTGGCGATCGTGCCCGCCGTGTTCCTCTTCCTGACGCTTGCGCCTCAACTCGCCGGGCTCGCCTACCAGTACGGGCAGGTGAGCGACGCCGATGCCCGAGCGATCGGCTGGGTGCTGGCGGCGTTCGCACCCGGGCTGGCGGCCTTCTCCGCGCAGTACGTGCTCTCGCGCGGCTTCTACGCGCTCGGCGACACCCGTACGCCGTTCCTGCTGACCCTGGTCATCGCCGGCGTCAACGCGGGGCTGTCCGTGGCCTCGTACGTCCTGCTGCCCGCGCGCTGGGCGGTCACCGGCATCGCGGCCGCGTACGCGATCGCCTGTACGGCGGGCCTGTGCTGCACCGCGCTGGTCCTGCGCCGCAGGCTGGGCCATTCCCTGGAACGGGCGCTCGGCACCCACCTTCGCCTCGGCGTCGCCTGCCTGCCGGGCGCCGCCCTGGCGTACGCGGCAAGCGGCTGGTTCACGGAGCAACTGGGCGGCGGCCTCGCCGGAGACGCCTCCGGCCTGGTGGCCGGCGCCGCCGTCATCGGCCTGTCGGTCGTGGTGTTGGCGAGCCCGCTGCGCATCCCCGAGGTCGGTGAGCTCGTTGCGCCACTGACTCGCCGTTTCGGACCGCGTGGCCGTCGCAGGAGGGGGCGATGACGGACAGCCAGGATCAGGCATCGGACGCCCGCGGGGACTTCGAGCGCTTCTACGCCGAGAGCGTCAAGCGGCTCGTCACCGTCGTGTACGCCGTGACAGGCGACCTCGGTGAGGCGGAGGACGCGGTCCAGGAGGCGTACGCCAGGGCCTGGCCGCGGTGGGAGCAACTCGTCGAACAAGGGGATCCGACGCCGTGGGTGCGGACGGTCGCCCTGCGTCTGGCGGTCAGCACCTGGCGTCGGGCCCGCAACCGGCTCCGCGCCCACTTCCGGCACGGTCCACCGCCCGACCTGCCCGGCCTCGCACCCGACCACGTGGCCCTGGTCGCCGCGCTGCGGCACCTCAGCCCCGAACAGCGGCGCGCGGTGGTGCTGCATCACCTCCTGGACCTCCCGGTGGAGGAGGTCGCCCGCGAGACCGGGTCGACGAGCACGGCGGTACGCTCGCGACTCATGCGGGCCCGCCGCGTTCTCAGCAGCCAGCTCACCGACTCGCCGGAAACCTCGACGGCACGAACAGGTCGTACACCGACCGCCGCACAGCCCCGGCAGGAGGTCCTCCCCCATGAGTGACGAAACCCGCCGTCCCCCGCAGGACGACCTCGGCCCGCTGCTCCACAGCTTCGCCGACGAGGCCGAGCCCCTGATCACCGTCGGCGGAGGTGTCGCGGACGTGCACGAGCGGGTGCGCCACCACCGGACGCGTCGTCGGCTGGCGGTCACCACGACGGGCTGCGCCGCCTTGCTCTCGCTCGGTCTGTGGGGCCTGCCACCTCTGCTCGGCGGCGCGCCCGCCGACCGCCCCGAGCGGACCAGCCCCGGTCTCGTCTCGGCCGCCTCGATCCTGCCGTCACCGGACAGCGATGGCGGCCTCCCCCGCACGGATCTGCCGTCTCCCTCAGCCCTGCCCTGGGACGCCAGTCATGGCTGGCGCACTACAACCACAGGCGACGGCGCCACCACGCCGCTGCCCACCGGCGGGCCGGGCGACTGCGCACTGCGGTGGTTCGACGGGACCGGCGCCGAGGACCAGATCGCCCGTACCTACAGGGGGGACGGCGGCGCGACGGCACAGCACCGCATCGCGTCGTACGCGGACAACTCCGCCGCCCGGCACGCCGTCGGACAGCTGGCCGAAGCCCTCCACGGGTGCGGCTGGCACGAGATCCGAAGTCCCGGCGACCAGGACCACGGCTCGACGGCTCCGCTGCTCTACGAGTACGTCCTGGCCAACGGGGCGGGAGCCCCGCTGCGCGTCACGCTGGTCCAGTCCGACCACCGGGTCGCCGTGCTCGTACTCGCCACCCCGCAGGTCGCCGATCACGCACACGCCGACCCACGGACCGAGCGCTGCCTGGAGCAGACCGTGAACTCCGCGCTGCCGCACGCCCCTTCACCATCGGCCACGAGGCATTGCTGACCATGGCCCCAGGGCATGTGGGGCGTCACATCCTGGGGCCGTGTCCACCGAGCGCGAGAGCCGGCACCAACTCGTCGGCGAACTGACCGGGGCGGGTCACATGGCCGAAGTGCCCGCCCGGCAGCTCGATCACGTCCCGGCCGAGCCTGCGCCCCGGTGCGACGCTTCCTCGTGAGCGGGACAGCCGCCTGATTCCCGCCGTCGCGCATCACCGGGCGCGCCTGCGGCGGTGGTGGGCGACGAAGCCGCCCATCCCGATGACCTTCACCAGGACGACCGCCACGACGACGGCTCCGGCGCCCCAGCCCAGCCACTGCGACGCCGCCAGCACGGAGCCGCCCAGCACCAGATGTGCGACGCCCATCAGCGCCACGACTCCGACAACCGCCCTCACGGTCCACCGGCGGGTCATGCCGCCCGCATGACCGTGGTGCTCCTTCGCGTGCGGGGCGTCCGCCTGGTCGCCTGTGCCGGGGAGAGCGCCGGATACTTCGGGCTGTCGCCATGCCACCGTCAGGTTGTCGCGCCTGCCGATCTTCTCGACGCGTGCGGCGATGAGATCCCGCATCCGTTGCAGCTTCTCCTCGTTGGCGGCCTCGACATGCAGCACGAGTGCGTCCGGGGTGGCCTGCAGGGTCCACCGGCCCAGGCTCGTGCGGACGGTCCCGTCGGTGTCGGACCATTCGACGTGATGCACTGCGGGGTGCCTGCGCGTGTCAGCGCCGCCGTGAGCGTCCTGGCGATAGTGGGGGTGGCGTCCCATCTGCTGGGCGTGCCGGCAGAGCTGGTCGAGGTAGCGGCTCGCGCGTTCGGTCTCGACGCGGGCTTCCGCGGTCAGCATCGCGTTCCTTTCCGGCCGCTCACCGGTTCAGATCCTGGTGAGGGCGACGAGCCAGGCCCGGATGCCGTCCGGGTCGGTGGTGATGTCGATCGTGCTGGGTTCGACGGAGTCGATCCGCCATCCGTCGGCGAACGATGCCTCGACGTCAGATCGCGTGAGCTTGTGCACCCGTCCCCACTCGCCGGGCTGCCGGTCGCTGAAGCACAGCATGAAGTAACGGCCGCCCGGCGAGATCACGGCCCGCAGGCTGTCGACGTAGGCGGCGCGGACGTCACGGTCGAAGATGTGGAAGAGGCCGCAGTCGAGCACGGTGTCGAAGGTTTCCCGCAGCTCGGCCAGGGTCAGGGCGTCCCAGTGGAGGAACCGCGCCGTGCGGCCCCGTTCACGAGCCTTCTCCTCGGCAGCGTGCAGGGCCCGGGAGGCGAGGTCGACACCCGTGGCGTCCAGGCCGAGCCCGGCACACATGAGCACGTGCTCGCCGGTCCCGCAACCGACGTCCAACACCCGGCCCCGGATGGCACCCGCCTCGGCGAGAGCGAGGAATGCCGGCTGCGGCCTGCCGATGTCCCAGGGCGGCGGTTCGGCGTAGAGGTCGTCCGGCTCCGGCGGCTCCCCGGAGTCAGTGTGGAGGTGGTGGGGGTAGCGGAGTGAGTCGGCCATGCCGGAGTCCTTCCCGTCGCGTCCGGCGGTCCGGATCGCCGTCCGGACCTCATGACAGGACCAGCTTTATCGAGACACTCTGTCTATGTCAATTCACAATGTCTCTATAGTGGCGCGCCGTATGACTCCAAGAGCGCCGAACCCGGGGCACCCGGCGACAGGGCCGCATCGAGCGGGCGGCATCGGGGTCGAGAGTGCGGCCTCGTCCGGACTCGCTCTGATCACGCCGTGCTCACGGACCGGACGGCCACAGCCCTGCCGCGAGCCCGTACGCGGGCTCCGCAGCTGCCCCGTCTCGTGTGGCTCGCAATGCTGTTGTTCGGCCCGCTGTTCGCGCACGGACTGTACGGGGAGAGTGCCACCGGGCACCTCGCAGCGGGCGTCACCGCATCGCTTCCCGCACATGACGCGGAGTCCTCCGCCGATCAGGAGCACCGCCAGCACGAGGACGGCGAGTCCGAGGACTCCGCGCACAACAAAGGGTCCCGGTAGTTCTCGCGGAAAAAACAACGCTAAGCAGTGCGGGAGCCCCTGATCTGGGCTGATCTAGGGGAAACGGCGTGGTGGCCATGAGGGGATCGGTAGCGTCGCCGTCATGTTGAGTGCCGACGAGCCGCCGCTGAACGACCTGGGTGACGAGCAGATCCAAAAGCTCCTGGGCGAGATCGCTCCGAAGGTGAAGGAGCTGATGGAGGGGGTCACGCTCGCGATCGACTACTACAAGGAGGGCGGCTACGATCGCGAGACGTGGAATCGGCTCTGTGACGGGCTTGCGCACGAGGCGATGAACTTGATGATGGCGTTGTCCGCCCCGGCGCATCCGTATCTGGTCCGGGACTGCGAGCGGGCCGTGCGGGAGGCGGCGGGCATCACGCCGCGCGAGGGTGGAATGCGTGAGGCGCTTCAGCAGCAGGTGGCCAAGGGGCTGCTGATGTCCGTGCTCACCGTTGGCCGACAGACGATGGTCGAGCCCGAGGAGTGGCCGGATGAGCTGCCGGCCGCGGTGCTCGGCGCGGTACGCAGCTCGAAGCAGATCAAGGCCGACCCGACCATGGCGAACCTGCGCGATTGAGCCCCACCCTCAGCGCGGGCACCGCGGAGTAGCGCAACCCCCGTCCTGCTGACGCCAGTTCGGGGGTTTGCGTCTGCCTGCACCGTCCGGCCGGGTACCGGTGGTGCTCGTCTGTGCTGATGCGAGTGGGGTGGGAGGGTCCGATGGCCACGCGGGTGTTCTCGGATGAGGAGTTGGAGGGCTTACGGTCCTTTCCAGCGATCGGGCGGGACGAGCTGATCCGCTATTTCACCCTCCCCCCGGCCGACGAGGCGTTCCTGCGGAAGTTCCGCCGGTCCCAGAACGTGCTCGGCGCCGCCGTGCAGCTGTCTACCCTGCCCTGGCTGGGCTTCGTCCCCGACGACGTGCCCGCCGTGCCACCCGCGGCGGTCGGCCGCCTGGCCTGCCAGCTGGAGCTCGCTGCCGGTGATCTGGCGGGCTACGGCGAGCGGGAGCAGACCCGTACCGACCACCTGAAAGAGATCGCCGAGTATCTGGGCTGGAAGCAGCCGAAAGCCATCGAGCACAAAGAGCTCGACGAATTCCTGCTGGCCCGCGCCACGGAG
Source organism: Streptomyces zinciresistens K42 (assembly GCF_000225525.1). GTDB lineage: Bacteria > Actinomycetota > Actinomycetes > Streptomycetales > Streptomycetaceae > Streptomyces > Streptomyces zinciresistens. The sequence continues at coordinate 47,388 of NZ_AGBF01000007.1, forward strand.
CACGACTCCCCGAGTCTGCTGTTCCGCCTGGGCTGTGAGTACCTGCGCTCGGCGAAGGTGATCCGGCCCGGTGTGGTCGTGCTGCTGGAAAAGGTCGCCAGTGCCCGCACCGCTGCCGAGCAGGAAACCCACGCCCGGGTGGCGCACTTGCTGACTGGCGAGCGAGCCCGCGGTCTGGACAACCTGCTGGTCGTCGATCCGGCCCTGCGGTCCTCGCGGCTGCACTGGCTGGGCACCGGGCCGGTGCAGGCGTCGCCCACCAGCGTGGGCGGCAAGGTGGAGAAGCTGTTGTTCCTGCGCGGCCTGGACGCGCACACCCTCAACCTGTCCGCGCTGCCCGCCGAACGGCGCCGCCACCTCGCCCAGATCGGCAGGCGCCTCACCGCGCAGGCCCTGGAGCGCAGGGAGGCAAACCGGCGCCACCCGATCCTGCTCACGCTGCTGGCCCAGTCCGCCGTCGACGTCCTGGACTCCGTCGTGCAGCTCTTCGACCAGACCCTGTCGAGTTCGGAGTCGAGGGCGCGGATCAAGCTGCGCGACGAACTCGCCGAGCGGGCCAAGCTGTCGGAGGACCGGCTCACCCTGCTGGACGAGATCCTGCCCGTGCTCGCCGATGCCGGTATCCCGGACGAGGCGGTGGGGACGCTGCTGCGCGGCAAGATCGGCATGTCCCGGCTGATAGCCGCCAACGCCGGGGGCACCGTGCGGCTCCCGCTCGACCACGGGCACCTGCGCCTCCCTTCTTGGCCGACGGGAGGCGTGCCAACTGTGGGAGTCCGCGATCGCCGTTTCCGCCCCCGCCCCGGACATGCCGCGCCGACAGTGCGGTGCGCCGGGCGGCCTTGATTCCTCTGCGCGTGGTGTCGAACTGCCTGTCAAGAACGTGCGCGTCGCGCACGTCACCTGCGTGACTGAGCGAAGGAGGGTGCCGTGCGTGGGCCCGGCACCCTCTTACTTCGAGCGGGCTGGGGTTGCCCGATGGGAGTTGCTTCTTCTGCTTCTCAGTTACTGCTGCGGCAGTTGAGTTGGGCGTCGATCTGTGCGGCGGTTCTGGCACCGTCGCGGGTCCAGTACTGCCCGGGCTTCAACTTCGCTGCGGATACCGTGCGCAGTGTGAAGACATCATCCAGTCCGCCACCTGACGGGTCCACGTACCCCACAACGAGATTGCGGGGTATGGCGGACTGGGCCAGTTCTGGGGCATGGCGCTCAAATCCTTCGCCGGACCACAGCTTGACGACCCCGCTCCTGGCTGCTGCCGTCGTGGGGTTCGAGGCACACCACAGCACCTTCGGGTTCGCGCTCTTGTCGTCGTCGGCGTCCGTGACCTCCACGCGACGGATCACGTCGGTGGGGCAAAGGGCCATCTTCACGACGATCGACTTCCCGTCGACGCGTGCACCGAAGGCCGCGGGCACCGGGTCGGACAGGCGGTAGACGAAGTACATCCAGGCACCGACGGCCGCGAGAACGGCCAGGACACTGACCGACCCGACCACTACGAAGGGCCATACGGGTCGCCTTCGGGACTGGGTCAACGGATGCATTGGAGATACCGCCCGTTCCTGTATCCAGCGCGGCGCTCCCAAATGTTTCTACATGGGTTGATTCCCGCTCTGAGGTACATGGGGCCGAATCCCCATCCGTACCGCATCCACTGCCGCTTGTGTACGCGTTCGTGTCGCATCCTGCGCGGAGTGACAAAGCTGTTGTTCGAGGTGAAGTAGGTGGTGCCGAGGGTGGTTCCGCCGCGGGCGTGGAGGCCGTAGCCTCCGGTGCAGGCACGCATACCGTAGCGGTACCGGCATCGGTAGCCCAGGTAGCGGCTGCCGACGTACGCCATGCCGACCCCGACGATCCGCGCTTGCTGGCGGTTCCTCCACCGCACGTACTTGCCGTAGCCGCGGCTTGCGTAGTGCCAGGCGAGCCTGGCTCCCACGCTGAAGCGGGGCTTCCACCATCTGCCGTCGAGGTCGTAGCGGTTGATCGGGTCGCCGCCGCAGTACTCGTAGGCGTTCGCTGAGCCGCCGGGCACGGGGTCGACGGACAGGAAGCGTCCGGTGGTCGGGTCGCACAGGCGCACGCCCATGAGGGTGGCACCGGTGACCGTTTCGCTGGAACGCTGCTTGCCGCCGAGCCAGCCGTAGCGGGTGGCAGTGGCGTCGCCCTCCGGGTTGCCGTACTCGTCGTAGGCGAGCGCGGTCGGCGCCTGGGAGGTGTCCAGCGGCAGCTGCACCGTCACGTCGCCGTGGATGTCCGTCAACTGCAGGACGGTGTCGCCCGTGGCGCTGGTGACGGTGCCGAGATCCCCGCTGATGTCCTGGACGTTGCGGGTGAGGGTGGTGCTGGTCTCCTGGGTCCAGTCGGGGCTGTCGCCGTCGGCGCCGTAGTGGTTGGTCTTGGCCCCGGTCTGGGTCCAGGTGCCGTCGGTGCCCTGGGTTTCGGTGGTCCAGAGGCGAGGCGGCCGGCCGCGTCCAGGCTCCAGGTCTGCCGCTTGTCGTTGTTGGTCTGCTGGCGGACGAGGTCGCCTGCGTAGTAGCCGATCGTCGCGCCGGACGCCTGGGTGGTGGTGCGGCCGAAGGAGTCGTAGACGGTGCCGCTGGTGACCAGCCGGTCGGCGCTGTCGTAGGAGGACGACGTGGTGGTGGCGCCGGTGGAGGTGCAGGCTGCGCCGACGTCGCTGGTGGCGACGGCGAGGGCGGTGCGGTTGGTGTTGTTGTCGAAGGTGTAGTCGCGGCGGGTGCAGGCGCCGTCCGGGTCGGTGTCGTCCGCCTCCGTGAGGCGTCCGGCCGCGTCGTAGCTGTAGCGGGTGCGGCTCTGGCCTGCCGTGTTCGCGCCGGTCACGACCTGGCCGTGGACGGAGTGGTCGACGGTGTCGGAGGCGACGACGGTGCCGTCGCTGTCCTTGGTGTAGACCCGGGAGGTCTCTGTGCCGGCCTCGTCCTGCGTGACGGTGAGGGTGTAGCCGCCGGGAAGGGACTCGGTGGCCAACTCGCCGTCCGCGTCATAGCTCGCCGTGAAGGTGCCGGCGACCGAGTCGGTGCGGGAGGTTTCCAGGCCGCGCGGGTCCTTGGTGGTGTCGTAGGTGTAGGTGGTGGTGGACGGGGCGGAGTCGGTGGTCTTCACCGGCCGCCCGAGCGCGTCATAGGCGTTGGTGGCGGTGTTGCCCGCGCCGTCGTTGTAGGGGATCTCCCTGCCGAGTTGATCGTAGGTGTGGGTGATGGTCTGCCCGTTCGAGGCGACCGTGGCCACGTCACCGCTGTCCGCGTCGTACGTGGTCGTGCTGTCCGGCACCGCCGTGCCGACCCCGCCGCTGACCGAGGTCGTCTTGATGCGGCCCGCAGCGTCGTAGGTGTTGGTGGTGGTCCGGGTGACCGAGTTCGCGGTCTCCATCAACTTGGCGGTGTTGCCCCACCGGTCGTATTCGACGGTCTTGGTGGGCAGTTCGGTGGGGTTGGAGCCGCCGCCGGTGATGCTGCCCGCCGGGCCGGTGGAGCAGACCATGTCGGCCCATTCGGGGCGGCCGTACTTCGGGCGGGCCAGCGTGCTGCTGCCGGAGGTCACCTTCTCCGACACCACCTTGGTGGTGGCATTGTCGGCCGGCACATAGGTGCTGGAGACCTGCCAGGTCGTGGCCGCCGAATCCACCTTCGCGAACGTGGTCGTGGTGCCCCCGTCGTCCTTCAGCGTGAAGGAGCCGGTCAGCGCCCCGGTCAGGGTGACGTCCTCCGAACCGGGCTCGGGCTTCCAGCCTCCGGAGGAGGTGGCAGTGAACCCGGTCTCGGCGCCGTCCACATCGACCAGCGCCACCGAGGTCGCCGAGGTCTTGCGGACATACGCCCAGTCCGAGTCGGTGATCTCCGCCGTGGTGCCGGAGGTCCACTGCGGTCCGAAGATCGCCGCTTGGCCTTCGCTGTCCGCCCCCGCAGTCGGGCGGCGGGAGGACGCAGTGCGCGACACGGACAGGCCGAAGCCGGAGACATCGGTCGCGGAGAGGGTGAAGTCGCCGGTCAGCATGTTCACCGAGCCGGGGCCCACCTCCTCGCTCGGGGCGGCGCGGCGTTTCGGTCCACGGTGATCGTGTGCGGCTGCGAGTAGGCGGTGGTGGTGCCGTCCGTGAAGGCCGCCCGGATGTCGACCGGACCATCCTCGGTGAGCGAGGTCGTCACGTTCCAGGTGAGCGCGGCGGGGCTGCCACCGGCGACCGCGAGCGGCCAGGAGGCGACGGCCGAGCCGTCGGAGGACTTGGTGACGTCCGCGACCGGCACATCGTGCCAGGAGTCCGTCTCACCGCGTCCGACATCGAGCCGGACATCGTCATGTCGCCGCCGTTGTCGCCACCCATGTCCATGCCGCCCATGCCGCCGCCGCACGCGCCCCTGAGGAGCACGGCTCCGGCAGAGACACCGGCGAGGACAAGGAGACGACGAGTCTTACGCGATCGAAGGGAAAGGTATGTCATGAGTGTTCTCACCTTGATGTGCTGGACGGAAGCGGGGAGCGGAAGCCGCGTGCACCGTGCGCGTATCCGTCCCGCGCGGTAGACGGTGGGCGACCGCGTGCGGCGCCCCGGTCGGTCCGCCCCCACGCCGCCGACCGGCCGTCCCCCTCGCTCACCCCGCCGGGGTTGCCTCCGCGGAAGTGGACGGCGCGGCGGTGGACGCTCCCTTGAAGGGCACGGACGGGTACCCGGTGTCGAAGTGCATGTAGTCGGGCACCTTGATGTCCTGCCAGATCCAGCCCTCCGCCGTGAACGCCTGCCAGACGAGTCCGTCCTTGAGGATCTTGCCCTTCCCCTCGGTGCGCGCGGCGTACTCGGCGCTCGGCGACCAGCTCTTGGTGCGCAGGTCCTTCCACGGGTTCTCGTACGGGTTGATGTCGATCGCGCGGCCGTTGGCGTGCGGGGACTCCTTGAACGGGGCGTTGATCTGGTTGGGGCGACGGCAGTTGAACGCGGAGGTGTTGTCGTCGCGCAGGCTCGCGTTCAGGTCTCCGTCGTAGGCCTCCATCGGTTCCATACGGCGGATGGGGAAGCGTTCCTCGAACAGCCGCGTGAAGACGCGGATCAAGCTGGGCGTCACGTCGGTGTTGACCACGAGGACACCGCGGTGCACCTTGCCGTCGAAGCCCACGTAGTTCATCTCCACGCGGCGCAGCTGGTCGCGGAAGGCGGGACAGCCCTTGCGCCACAGTCCCGCCGCCGTCATGCGGGACCACTGGGCGTCCGTGATCTCCTTGACGACGGCGTCCAAGGACGGTGTGGGGGAAGGGGAGGGGGTCGCGCTGGGAGACGAAGTGGGCCGCGCCGAGGCCCCGTCGGAGCTGTCGGCGCCCGGCGTCGACGAGGCGGCCGCCGACTCCGACGAGGACGAGCAGCCGCTGGTCAGCAGTGCCGTCGCTGAGAACAGCGCCAGACTGCCGAGGGCGAGCCTCCGGCGCCGCCGGCGGGCCGATGGCGCCGTGTCCCCGCGCGGGTGGTGAAGGCGGGCCATGTCGCGTGTGCGCTCCGCCTCCGGTGCGTGGCTGGTCAAGCAGGATCTCCTGGAGTGCTTCCCGGGGGCCGTGCCGCGCACGGCCGTGATCCCGGTACGGGAATGATCTGGTCGGTCCCGGGCGAAGGGGCCGGTGCCTCAGCGCTGCCTTGGCGCCGGGATCCCGTTCAGCCCGTTCAGCGGGAAGTCGTACGTGAGGAGATGGCGGCCGTCGGGGGTGTGGGTCTCTCCCTGACGCAGCCAGCCGAGCCACTCGTAGTACGCTCCCGCCCCACCCTCGGCGGCGGTGACGAGGGTGACACGCGCGCAGCCCGCTTCGGCGGCGTCCTCGACGAACCGCGCGATCAGGGCGGCCCCGATGCCACGGGAGCGGGCGTGCTCGGCCACGACGACATGGGCCAGCACGGCGGTGACGCCGGGGGGAGCGGCGGCGGGACCGGCGGCAGGAGCCCGCCGGGCCGCCCGGTTCGGTATCAGCTTGCGGCAGTAGCGCACCAGTCGCGTACGCAGGAAGTGCAACGCGAGACGGGGGCGCACACTCAGGCTGCCCAGGGCGCGCAGCAGCAGTCCGCGCCCGTGGTCGCGGAGCACATGGCGGCGGTGTGCCGCCGGGTCGGTCACACCGACGAGGAAGCCCACCGGTTGCCCGCCGATCTCCGCCGTGTAGGCGCGCGCGTCCGGGCCGCTGAGGTAGGTCCGGGTGTACGCGGCCAGGAACCTCGGCCCGAGGCGGGCGAAGAAGCCGTCCGGAAAGTGCCCCAGGTGCTCGGCGACCACGAACGGGAGGTCGTCAGGGTCCATGAACCGGATCCGGACGCCGCTGTGCACCGGTTGGCTGCCGTCTTTCATCACCGGAATCGGGGGCCCGCCGTCCGGGAACCGGCTTGCGGCGGATCGGGCAGGGCTCGGGTATGCGGCTGAGCGCGTATCGGCGTCCACGGAGCTGAAACTACTACATTGCTTAGAGGCTTAGTAGTTCAGGGCTACCTGCGGCGGGGCAGCCGCCCTCGACTCCCCAAGGCAGACCGCGTCCGCGGGACGGAGGGCGCAGGACACCGACAGCCGAGGCGGGAGTCGGCCCGGCGCCCACCCGGCCGCCACGGGCCGGGCGACCGCGAGGTGCGCCGCCCGGGCCCGTGGCGGTCACGCGCCGGGCCGTCAGTCGCAGGTGACTTCGTCGCGGGGCACGTACTGGGTTTTGAAGGTCTCCCGCCCGACTTCCTTGCCGCCGTCCTTGAAGACCCGGTCGACCGCGACGTCGAAGCCTTCGAGCGGGGTCTGCGGCACGCACTTCTCTCCGGATGCTCCCTCACGGGTTGCCGGCTGCTTCACGTTGGTGCGCGGGCCCTTGACCGCTTCGACGGAGTCGTACTTCTTGGTGCCGAGGAAGGTGATCGTGACGGAGGAGTCCGTGGCCCGCGCGTCGATGTAGATGGCGTTGCCCGAGTCGTTCCTGAACTTCAGGTCGAGGCTGCCCCAGGCCACCGTCGCCTCCCGGCCCTCGGGGTAGCGCTCGATGTAGAAGGAGTGCGCCCCGTACTCGACCGGCTTGACTCCGGCGAAGAAGATGGCGTTGAAGGTGGTGGTGGCGACGGCTGAGACGCCGCCTCCGGCAGCCTTCTCGAACTGGTCGTTGTTGATGATGATGCCCTCGACGAACCCGTTGTCCTCGGTCCGCTCGCCCACGGTGCGGTTGAAGCTCCAGGTCTCGCCGGGCAGCACGACCGACCCGTTCATCAGTTCCGCGGCACGGCCGATGTTCGTGACGCGGTAGGGGGCGGGCTCGAAGTTCACCGTGAAGGTGGACATCTTCTCCTTGATGCCCAGGCGGCCGACGTTGTCGCGGGTCAGCTTGGGCTGCACGTTCTCGGTGTCCACCGCCCCGGTGCGGGCCGCCCCGGTCTCGGTCAGCAGCGGCAGTACGGCCTTCTGGAGCGCCTTGGCCGTGACCTCCCGCCCGGCCTTGCCGTCCGAGGCCACCACGACCTGCCCGCCGTCCAGGCGCAGCCTCGCGTTGACCGCCTCATCGGTGGCCGGCGCGAGCGGACTTGCCAACGCCGGATCGGCCAGGAGCCCCTTGCCGTCGAGTACGGGTGCCAGCCGGTTCGCCCCGTCCGGCTTCATGGCGAGGTGCTTGCCGAGCGTCGCCGGGCCGATCTCGACCTCCCGGCCGCCCACGGTGAGTGTGACCGGCGCCGACATCGCGGGGGTCGCGAACTCCTTCATCGCGCGGTTCACTTCCGCCGCGCCGACCCGGGGATCGGTCGTGCGGACGGGCAGCCGCACCGGCTCCCCCTGGCCCGGGACCGCCGACGCCAGCGCATCGACCGCGCCGTCGACGTCCAGGGACCGCCCTGTGACCGGCTGCGTCGACATCGCCTCGCCCGCATGGAAGGCGACGGCGCCCTGCCGTGCCTTCCGGCCGTACGTCTTCGCCTCCTCCGCCAGTGACGCGCGGGCTTTCGCCTCGTCCACACGGATCACCGGTTCGACATCGCGGTCACCGCTCGTGAACAGGCGGCCGATCACCGTGAACGGGTCGGACCCCGCCCCCGCGGCACGGGCGACGGTCTCCTTGCTGTCCACGGATATGCCGGACACCTGGACGGTGCCGTCACTGTCACCGAGGCGCACCTTCACCGGCTCCGACCAGGCCCCGCCCAGGCTGCTGTCCAGCTTCTCCCGCGCCTGTGAGCGACTCAGCCCTCCGATGTCCACACCACTCACCCGCGTGCCTGCGGGGACGTCGTCACCGGAGGCCAGCAGGCCCACCAGATACAGCCCGCCGAAACCGACACCCGCCGCCCCCGCCACGAGCGCCACACGGCGGCCTATTCGGCGACGACCGGCCGACGTGGCATCCGCGGTCGGCGTGGTGTCGGCAGGCTCGCCGAGAAGGGATGAGCGAAGCACTGGTTCTCCTCGTCTGTGGCGGTCACGTGGCGCGGGCAGGACTCGCACAGCGCAGCGGGCCGCACGCCGGGTGATGCTATGAGTATTTTCGTGATGTTTCCGTAAGTTCCGTCACCAGTCTTCGCGCTGTGGCTGAGCCGCCCGCCGGAACGGCAGTTCGCCACGCGCAGGGCCTCGTGCGGCAGGCCCTGCCGCCGGTTCCTCCGGGAGGAGACCCTGACGCCCGGAGCCGTACGCCATGCGCCGACTACGACGGCTTCGACCTCGCCGCCGACGCGGAGCGGGGCACCGCACGGCGTCCGGCGGCCGGGCGAAGGAAAAGTGCTCCCCCGGCCGCCGGAGCGGACGACGACATGACGCAGGGCAGGCCCACCCGCCCGAGCGATGGACACGACAATTCCTGCTCTCCGGCGAGCGCCCGACGGCGCGTCGTCGCGACTCACCGCCGACCCGGTGTAGCTCGACTGGCCGACACACACCTTATCTGCTATCCGACTAAGTCACTTAGTTTCAAGCGGATCATCCGGCGCGAGGTCGGCAGCCATAGGCCGGATCCTCGGTTCTCATCCCCCGTGTGGCTCAGCGAACACGATCAGAAGGGCGGCACGCCCGCCCCGAAGCCGGGGGCAAGGACTGATGTGTCGGCTGAGCGAGACCGCCACCTGCGGACCAGCCGCCCTCACATGCGCCGACGTCGCGGTGGTTGCGGCGGCCAATGCCAGGCAGCACCGTCTGACGCACGACCGTCGCTCTCCCCGGAATCCTCTTGGTCTCCGCGCTGAGGGCGTGGTGGTCGCGCACCGTGGGCCTCGGCCGGCAGCGGCAGAGCGTCGCGGAGCAGACGGACCCCGTCGGCGAGGTCGCCGCACTCGGACCGGCACCCGGGGCAGTGGCCAAGGTAAGCCCTTGTCGGCGCATCCTCCCCGGGCTCCAGCGCCCCGACCACGTACGCCCCGAGCCACTCCCGGACCTCGTCGCATCCCGCTGTGGGATTCGCCATGCGCCTCACCCCCCTCTTATGCCACTCCAGTGCTTCCGTTGCCATCCGGTGCTCCGGTCGGCGACGGTGGACGTGCCGGTCGCCTCCATCATGAAGCCGTCGCCGTGCGGTCGCGGAAGCCGGACGGCAGTGCCCGGTACACACGGACCGCGAGGGTCGGGGCGCAGTCGCGCAGGCTCTGCCGGGTGACCAAGAGCAGAGACAGCGATGAGCTGATTCCACAGATGAGGCCACCGGCCGGAGGATCGTACCGGCGGGTGGCGCCAGGTGATCAGTCGCGCCGTCCCGGACGCCGGAAAACTGATCGAATCAAGGCGTTTCCACGGCGCCGCCGGTGCCATTCGCCACGGATGTCGAAGATCTCCATTTCCAGTTCCGCGTCCTGCGACTCGTCCGCCCACACAACGGCCATCTCCTCGACCAGCGCAGGCGTGTCCTCGTCAGTGGCCCAGAAGTCGTCGGCTTCGAGCTGGTCGGCTTCGCCGACTCTCGGGTCCTCGCTGATGTAGAAGGCCCAGGAATCATTGATCTCCACGGCGAGGAGCAGGTACAACCCCGCGTACTCGCCTGCCGTGATCCGACCGATCCTGCCGTCCTCCGGCCAGGACGCGCGATCTATCGGTATCGACCCCACCGCCAGATCCTCACGTGGTTGATGTGGACGTTGAAGTGACCGCTCTTGCCCCCGGAACTGTGTCCCTTCGTTCCATGCGTAAGGTTTGAGGACTTGCCGAACTTGCCATTCTTGGCAGCTGCACGGTACGCGCGCTGCCCCTTCGAGCCAAGTCTGGCTCCGTTCTTCGCCACGCCTCGGACAGCCCCGCGGCCGACGGGTGCCGTTCAGGCCGCGTACGCCCATCCCATCAGGCGCCCGTACAGCACGATGCGGCGTCTGCCTGGTCGCGAGTGGACGCCGTGGTGAGCCTGCCCGCCCATCGTGGCGATCTTGATGAGGGCTGTGGTCAGCAGGGGGTCGTTCCCGTACGCGCGGGCTCCCTGGTGCTGGTGCCGGCGCCGGTTGAGGACTGGGTCGGTGTCGGGCCGCGCGACCGCGGCCCCGCGTTTCCGCAGGACCGGGCGCGCCCTCGGTCCCGCGCTGGAGGCAGGAGTACTACGCTCGCATAGTAGCCGTGGTCTCGAAAAGGTGGTGGCGGTGGTCCTGGGAGCGCTCGAGGGCGAGGTCATGCGGGTCTGCTGGGGCGCCGAGAAGCCGGTGACGGTCCGCCAGGTGCTGGATGAGCTCAACACGGATCGGACCCAGCCGCTCGCGTACACGACCGTCATGACGGTGATGAGCCGGCTCGCGGAGAAAGGCGTCCTCAACCGCGCTCCGCAGGGCCGCGGTTACGCGTACACCCCCGCCGTGGCGGACGAGGCCGCGCTCGCCGTGCGCGAGGTGCTGCGCGCTCACGGGGACGCGGCTGTCGCGCGCTTCGCCGCCGAGGCGGCGCTCGACCCCGGTCTCCGTGACCGGCTGCTGCGCCTGTTGGAGGAGTCGTCGTGACCGGTGCTGCCGTACTCGACCGCGGCAACCGCGCCTTCTGGACGCTGGTCGCCGTCGCCACGGTCATCCGCGCCGCCGTGATCTATGTCGCCTGCTGTCTGACCATGGCGCTCGCATGGCAGGTCGCGCATCACGGCACGGGCGTACTGCTGTCCGGCACCGCTTGGGCGGGCACCGTCTTACTGGCTGTTTCGGTCGTCGGCGGCGTGCGGTCGGCAGTCCGCCTCTGGAGAGGGCTGCGTGCTGCGCGAGCCGTGAGCCAGGAGGTGCGAGCTCGTGGCGACAGTGCCGCCGCGGGTGCTCGCGAGATCGGCGACGCGGCCGCACGCGCAGGCCTGGCGCGTCGGACCACGGTGGTCGACTCCAGGGCGTCGTTCGCCTTCACGTACGGCCTGCTCCGGCCCCGGGTGGCGGTCAGCGGCGGTCTCGCAACGGCCGTCACCGGGCGCGAACTCAACGCGGTCCTGGCCCACGAAGCCGAGCACGTACGGGGCCGCGACCCGCTCCGGACGTTGATCGCAGACGTCCTGGCCGCACGTCACTTCGCCCTTCCCGTCCTGGGCCACCTGAGGGCAGCCTTCGCCGCCGACCGCGAGCTTACCGCGGATCGCCGGGCGGTCGCCCATTGCGGTACGCCCGCGGTCGCCGGGGCTCTGCTCAAGGTGTCCGGCATGCCCGGCTGGGCCATCGCCGTACCGGCCAGTGCCATGGGAACCCCCGAGTTGCTCGACGCGCGGATCGCCCAGCTCGAAGCCGGACGCCCGCCGCGTTCGGCGCCTCCGACCCGATGGCGGGTGGCCGCCTCCGTCGCCGGGGGTGCTGTCCACGTATGGGGACTCGCGGGCTCCGCGGTGTTGGTCGCCGCGACCCCGCTGAGCTGTATGCCTGGCGGACTCTGATCCATCTACTACACACAGATAGTATCTACTACGCGATCGTAGTAGCATGATGGCGTCGCTCACCGCCAAGGAGTTGCCGCCATGTCCACAGCCACAGCCAGGCGCCCGAAGGTCAGGCACCCGTTCTTCGCGCGCGTCTACCCGAGAATCAACGCCTTCGCGGAGGCCCACGGCAGTCTCGACCACCGCAAGGAACTCCTCGCGGGCACCGAGGGATGTGTCGTCGAAGTGGGCGCGGGAACCGGCGCGAACTTCCCCCACTACCCGGCCACGGTGGACAAGGTCATCGCAGTGGAGCCGGAACCCCGGCTGCACAAGCTCGCCCTGCAGGCGGCGGCCGGGTCGGCGACGCCGGTCGAGGTACGCGCGGGCCGGGCCGAAGAACTGCCGGTGCCGGCCGGCTCCGCCGACGGGGTCGTGGCCTCGCTCGTGCTGTGCAGCATCGCCGACGTCCCCGCGGCGCTGGCGGAGGCGGTTCGCGTGCTGCGGCCCGGCGGCCGTCTGTACTTCTACGAGCACATCCGCTCGACCGACCCTCGGTTCGCCAGGAAACAGCGCAGGATCAACCTCGTCTGGCCGCTGCTGGCCGGCGGCTGCAACCTCGACCGGGACACCGAACAGGCCATCGAGGACGCCGGTTTCACCATCGAGCACGCGCGGCACTTCGACTTTCTGGTCAACGGCCGTACGACTCCCAGCTCTCCGTGCGTCATCGGGGTCGCCCGCAAGCCGGAGAACTGAGGCTCCGGCCGCCCCGCCGTGTCCGGGCCGGCCCATCCTCGGCCGATGGGCCCGCCCGGACGGTGCGAGGAGAGCGTCAGGCCTGATAGGCCACGTTGGCCATCATCCCGGCTTCGCCGTGGTACGCGTTGTGGCAGTGCAGCATCCACTGCCCCGGGTTGTCGGCGTCGAAGAAGACGGACAGCTTCTTCTTGGGGAGCACGATCGCGGTGTCCTTGCGCGGGCCAAAGGCGCCGATCTGGTACGTGTGGCCGTGCAGGTGCATCGGGTGCCACATGTCGGTGTCGTTGACGAAGTCCAGCCGTACGCGCCGGCCCTCCTCGATGACGATCGGGTTCGCCCCGGGATCCATCATGTCGAACGGCTTGCCGTTGATGGCCCAGTTGTACTTGTCCATGCCGCCGGTCAGCTTGATCTGGTGCGTGACGTCGGTCTTGGCGGACTTCAGGCGCACGTCGTCGGTGGCCCGCAGTTGGGACGCCGTCATGATCATGCCGTCGAGTTCCTTCGGACGGACGGTCGCGGACGGCTTGCTCCCGGAGCCCGTGCGCACCAGGGCCAGGCCGTTCGCGTTCTTGCCCTCGGCCAGGGCGACGAGCGGGAAGACGCCGTCGTCGAGGGTGACCAGGACGTCGTAGCGCTCGCCCATGCCGACCAGCAGGGCGTCCACCTCCTGGTGCTGGACCGGGAAGCCGTCGGTGTGGGTGATGGTCAGCTTGTGGTCGCCGAGGGCGACCCGGTAGGCGGTGTCCGAACCGGCGTTGATGATCCGCAGCCGCACCTTCTTGCCGGGCTTGCCGGTGTGGACGTCCGGGTCGGTAGCCACCCGGCCGTTGATCAGGTGGTGCGGGTACTTCACGTCTCCGGCGTCGCCACCGAGCAGATCGCTCTCGGCGCCCATGAGCATGAACTTGCCCATCGACATGCCGCCGGACGAGGCGGAGGCCGAGGGGGACGCGGAGTCCCCCATGTCCATCCCGCCCATGTCGCCCATGTCATCGCCTGAGCTGCTGGAGCTTGAGCTGCCCATGTCCATGCCGCCCATGCCCTGCTTGAGCTCGGCGAAGACCTCGTCGGGGGTGCCGGTGACGCCGTCGACCCAGTCGTCGAGGAGGACGACCCACTCGTCGTCGTAGTCGAGGGTCTCCTTGGGGTCCTCGACGATCAGCGGGGCGTACAGGCCGCGGTCGAGCTGGACACCCACGTGCGGGTGGAAGAAGTACGTACCGGGGGCGTCGGCGATGAACCGGTAGGTGAAGGTGGAGCCGGCCCGGACCGCGGTCTGGGTGAGGGGCGGCACGCCGTCCATGTCGTTGCGCAGGGCGATGCCGTGCCAGTGGATGGACGTGGTGGTCCTGTCCGGGAGCTGGTTGGACAGCTCGGCGACCAGGGTGTCGCCGACGGAGAGCCGGATCTCCTTGCCCGGGGTGCGTCCGTCGAAGGCCCAGGTCTTGGGCATGACGCCGCCGCCCAGGTCGATCATGGCGGGCGCCGCGGTCAGGGTGAGCTTCTGCTGCCGTCCGGTGCTCTTGCGCTTCTTCTCGGTGGCGGCGACCGCCGAGCCGGAGGGGTTGATCAAAGCGTTGCCACTGCTGGAGCCGCTCCCACTGGTGCAGGCGGCGAGCGTGCCGGCGCCCGCGACTCCCAGCCCGGCGAGCAGGATGGAGCGGCGATTGATGCTGTTCATTGCGTTGTTGTCCTCAGTCTCGAAACTGCCGATGCGGTCGCGGAGGGACGGCACATCGCGCGCCGTCCGGCGCGGCCTATATGCGCAGTTGCGAGAGGACGGAAAGGTCGGGCGGGGCCCGGCCGACCGTACCGGCGGGAGCGGGCCCTGCGGCGGCCTCACGAAGATCGGCGAGCAGCGAGAACTCGTTCTCGCCGGGGGCGGCCAGCTGCACGGAGGCGACACTCGCCGTGGTGCAGTGCTGCATGCCCGGGGCGGAGCAACCGCCGGTGTCCATGCTGTGCGCGGAGGGCGGTTCCCAGGCGGTCGGCGCCGCCGCGCCCGGCATGACGTGGGCGGAATGGGCGGCGCTCGGCATGGGCGAGGCATCCGTCGTGGACATGGACGCGGCGCTCATCGCGCGCGAGATGCCCGTCGCGGCTGTCTCGTGGTGGACGAGCACGGCCAGCGCGACGCACAGGGTGAGGAACACCCCGTACGCCCAGCGGACGGCCACGCCACCGCTGCGAACTGCCCGTATCGCCATGAACTCCGCCCGTGCCCTGCCGTGCTTCCGGTCAACGAGACGCCACCTTACCCCCAGGGGGTAACTTACAGCGGTCGGGGGACCGATGAGATCTTCAGTTGGTCGGCAGCCCTCCGTAGGAGTGCAAGCCGGTGATGAGGATGTTGACGCCGTAGTAGTTGAAGACGAAGGTGGCGAACGCCACCAGGCCGAGCACCGCCGCGCGCCGCCCCTTCCACCCGGCGGTGGCACGGGCGTGCAGGTACGCGGCGTAGGCGACCCAGGTGATGAAGGCCCAGGTCTCCTTGGGGTCCCAGCCCCAGTAGCGGCCCCACGCGGCCTCGGCCCACACCGCGCCCGCGATGACCGCGAAAGTCCACAGAGGGAAGACCAGGCCGGTCAGGCGGTACGCCAGCTTGTCCAGCGTCTGGCCGGACGGCAGCCTCCGCCACAGGCCCGCCCCTCGTCCCTGGCCGTGGCCCGCGGCGACCGCGCGTTCCCAGCGGTCGCGCATCAGATACAGCACGCTGACCACGGCCGCCGTGTGGAACACTCCGCCGGAGATGATCGCGGCGGAGACATGGATCCACAGCCAGTACGAGTCCAGGGCGGGCACGAGCTGCGCGGAGTCGACGTACAGCACGGACACCGCGAGGCCGAGAGTCAGCAGGACCGAGAAGAGGACCGGAACTCCCAGCCAGCGCACGGGCTTCCTCGCCGCGAGCAGGCCCACGTAGGCGGCCGACGCCATCAGGGCGAAGGCGGTGGAGAACTCGTACATGTTGCCCCACGGCGGACGGCTCACCGCGAGACCGCGGGCGAGGACCGAGCCGAAGTGGAGCAGGAGCGCCAGCACGGTCAGCGAGACGGCGATCCGTCCGACGAGGTCGGCCAGGGGGCTGTCGCCAGCCGCGCCGGTACCGTCTCCCGCCGAAATCGGGGGTTCTTCAGGAGACGCGGCCGCAGGCGGCGCCAGCACTTGCGTGCTGCTTCCTGTTGTACCGCCCACGGCCGCGCTCCTTGTCCGGCCGCCCGTGCGAGCGACCGGAGTCTGCTCTTCCGCTGAAGATGCGGCGGACGTGCGGACGCCCGGTCCCCTGCTGCCGAACGCCCACTCCGCGCAGGCGGCGACGAAGGCGAGCAGATAGACGGCGATCGCCGAGTACATCAGCCAGTTGGCAAGCTGGGCCAGGTTCTGGTCCGCGAGGGAGGTACCGCTCACTTCTGCTCCTCCAGGGGTTCTGGGACGTTCACGTCCGGCGTGGTGGCGCGCAGGGCGGGGAACCGATCGCGCAACTCGTCGGCGAGTTCGACCACTTCCCCGGCCGTCCGCTCGGTCCCACCGGGGTCCAGTCCGGCGACCACGATCCGCACGCGGCCGCCCAGCATGGGCTCCACGCGCACCCACACCCGGCGGCGGCGGACGAAGAGCGAGGCGCACAGGCCGAGGCCCATGGCCACCGAGCTCCACAGGGCGGTGGCGTTGCTGGGGTTGCGGGCGATCTGGAAGCTCGCCCACTGCTTGACGCCGTCGAAGGTGAGCGAGCCCGCCCCGCCGGGGAGTTTCATCCGGTCCCCGGGGCGCAGCGCCCGCGCGAACGGCGAGCCGTCGGCGTCGCGGAACTGCGTCATGCGGCTGGAGTCGAGCTGGTAGACGTTCTGCGGCCGTCCGCTGTCCATGCCGAGATCGCCGTGATGGGCGGTCAGGACCAGCACCGGGTCGTCCGTGGCGGGGAAGGACGACAGCCAGCCGTTCTTGGTCAACTGCACAGTGGGCAGGAAGAGTCCGGTGAAGCCCAGACCGTCCCGCTTGCCCTTGCGGTCGAGTGCGTCGGGTGCCTTGACCACGCCCACCGAGGTCAGGTTGCCGTCCTGCGGCAGGAACGCGGCGGGCCCCCGCCAGGCGACCTCGCCCTTGCCGTCGCGGACGGTCACCACGGGCGCGTAGCCGTGGCCGACCAGGAAGACCTTCGAACCGTCCACCTCCAGCGGCTTGTTGACCTCGACCCGGGCGTCCCGTGCCCGCCCGCCCTCGCGCTCGGTGTAACTCAGCCGCGCGACGAAGGAGCTGGCGGTGCCGCGCTGCGGGCCGCCGCGCTGGTACGTGGCGGAGAACCCCTTGAGCCGGAAGCCGAACGGCTTCAGGCTGCCGGCGGAGGCCAGCGTGCCCGGGGTGAAGTCGTCGTACTGGGTGAGGGTGTTGGTGAAGCTGTCCCCTTCGAGGACGAGCTTCTGGCCGGTCGTGCCGAAGAGACTGCCGACGGCGAGCGCGATGAGGAGCCCGAACAGGGCCGCGTGGAAGACCAGGTTTCCGGCCTCGCGCAGGTAGCCCTTCTCCGCTGCGACCGAGCCGTTCCCCTCCAGGTCGACGACGACCCGGAACCGGCGGCGTCGCAGCAGGTCCGCGGCTGCGCGCAGCGCCTGGTCCCGGTCGGCCGACGCCGTCCGGGCGGCGTGCTGCGGCAGGCGGTCCAGCCGACTCGGCGCGGCCGGCGGACGGGACCGGAGGGTGCGCACGTACTGCCGGGTCCGCGGCACGATGCAGCCCGCGAGGGAGACGAACAGCAGCAGGTAGACCGCGGCGAACCAAGGCGACGCGTAGACGTCGAAGAAGCCGAGCCCGTCGAGGACCGGCGCGAGATCCGGGTAGCGCCTGCGGAAGTCCGCGGCCTGGGCAGGCTGGCGTCCTTCCTGCGGCACCAGGGAACCCGGTACTGCGGCGAGCGCGAGCAGGAGCAGCAGGACGAGCGCCGTGCGCATCGTGGTCAGCGCACGCCAGGCCCAGCGCAGCCAGCCGGCCGGGCCGAGCCCCTTGGGCTCGTCGGCCTGCGGCGCGGATTCGCTCGCAGTTACGTCGCCCTGCGTGGGAGGATCGACGAGACTACGAATGATTTTAGTAGCCACCGGGGGAGTGTGGCACACGGCGGATCCGTTCCGCCGAGCACCCCCACACAACCTCGAACCGGGAACCGGGGTGCCACGTCGCCCGTCTACGAAATCACTTAGCGTTCAGGTAACCAGGGGAGGGTTCTCATGCGACAGCGCCTGACAGCACGGCTGGGCCGCCGGACCGTCCAGCCGCTCGCGCTCGCCTCGGCCGCCGTCGTCCTCGCCGCGTGCAGCACCGACGGCAAGGCGGACAGCGGCGCGGACATGGCGGCCGACGACGCCAAGAACGGTGGCCCGGCCGCGATAGTCGTGGAACCGGGCGCCGACAGCGAGAAGGTGCCGGTCAGCCGGAAGGTCACGGTGCGCGCCGACGGTGGATCCCTGACGTCCGTCGAGGTCGGCTCCCCCGGCCCGGGCAGCCTCTCCGGCACCTGGTCCAAGGACAAGTCCGTATGGACCTCCACCACCCCCCTCGCCCCGGGCGCCACCTACACGGTGAAGGCCCGGGCAAGGCATCCGGCGGGTCGGCCATCGGCAAGACCGCCTCCTTCACCACCGAGGCGGCGAAGAACACCTTCGTCGGCACCTACAACCCCGACAAGGGCACGAAGGTCGGCGTCGCGATGCCGGTGTCGATCACGTTCAACAAGCCGATCCACGACAAGGCAGCCGTCGAGCGGAACCTCAAGGTCACCGCCACCCCCGCGGTCGAGGGCGCCTGGAGCTGGATGAAGGACCGCGACGGCAAGGACCGCGTCGACTACCGCCCCAAGGAGTACTGGAAGCCCGGCACCGACGTCACCCTGCGCATGGACCTGGCCGGCGTGAACGCGGGCGGCGGGGTGTACGGCACCCAGCAGCGCGTCGTGAACTTCCGCATCGGCGACGCCGTGACCAGCACCGTCGACGTGGTGAAGAAACCATGACGGTAGCGAAGAACGGCAGGACGCTGCGCACGCTGAAGGTCTCCGCCGGCAAGAAGGACTTCGAGACCTGGAACGGCACGATGGTCGTGCTGAGCAAGGTGCCCACGATCCGCATGAACTCGGCGACGGTCGGCATCTTCGGCCCCGAGGCGTACGACCTCGGGGCGGTGAAGTGGGACGTGCAACTCACCCCCTCCGGCACCTACGCACACGCGGCTCCCTGGAACGAGGGCAAGTTCGGCCGCGTCAACGGCAGTCACGGGTGCATCGGCATGAGCACGAGCGATGCCAAGTGGTTCTACGACCAGGTGCACCTCGGCGACCCGGTCACGGTCGTCAACTCCGTCGACACCGTGGCGGTCAACAACGGCTACGGCGACTGGAACGTCGACTGGGAAACCTGGAAGAAGGGCAGCGCCCTGGACTGACACACCGGTTCCTCATGCCCCCAGCCCGGCCGCTGGTTCGTCTACGTCGCCTTCCGTGACGCCGGGACGCCCACAACGGAGACCTGGATCCCGGTCGAGGCCGACTCCTCGCAGGTCCTGCACGAGACACGGCCGCTGTACGTACCTCCCGCCCCGCAGAAGGACGGCGTGGGCCGGACGGCCGGCGCCGTCGCGCTGTACGGGCTGTCGGTGGCGATCCTGGTCGCCGTCGCCCGCTCCGGTACACCGCTGCCGCAGGGGTGAGCGTGCACCGGGTACCGGCCGGCCGACCATGACCTGAACCCCGGACTGCCGGATGACGGTCCGGTACGGCGGTGTCGCGGGCGGGCCGCGAGTGCGTCGGCCGTGCTCCGGGAGACTGGCCTCGGTGACGGCGTGCTCTCCGAACGGCGCGTGTTCCACGTCCTGTCCACGACAGAGGACCAGACGGGAGGCCCGCGCGGCTTCGTGGAGAAGCGCACGCCACGGTTCAGCGGCTCGCCGGCCGACGCCTGATCACCGGGCGTCGGCCAACGCCCGCGCCACCCCCGGTTCCTTCGGCCCGAGGAACCGTGGGTCCGGCTCGAACACCACGTCCAGGGCCGCCTTGCTCGCGGCGAACAATTCGCGGGTGGCGCCGTAGTACCAGACCGCGTCGTGGTGGTCGGCGGCCCCGACGCCGTACGCGTCGATTCCCGCCTCCTGGCACAGGGCGACCGCCCGGCGGATGTGGAAGCCCTGGCTGACGAGGATCGCGCGGTCGACGCCGAAGATCTTCTTGGCGCGCACGCAGGAGTCCCAGGTATCGAAGCCGGCGAAATCGCTGACGATACGGGCGTCGGGCACGCCGCGATGGGTGAGGTAGTGGCGCATGGCATGCGGCTCGTCGTAGTGCTCACTGCTGTTGTCGCCGGTGACCAGGACCGCCTCGACACGGCCCTCGCGGTACAGCTCCGCCGCCGCGTCGAGGCGACTGGCGAGGAAGATCGACGGCTCGCCGTTCCTGAACAGGCCCGCGCCGAAGACCACGGCCACACCGGTGCGCGGGGCGTCGGCCGTCGTCCGCAGCCGCTCGTCCGCCGCCGTGAACACCCATGTCGCGGGAAGCAGCGCCAGCACGCACAGCAGCATCAGCGCCTGCACTGCCCGCCGTTGCCCCGCGCGCGTGCGCGGCAGACGGGGCCTGAGGACGGCGTTCAGGTGCGGGCGCGGCAGACGCATGACAGTGATACCCCCGGTTCGTCGGCCACCGTGCTCAGCAGCGACGGCTTGTGTGTCTCGGCTGTTTCTGTCGTCTCGACAGCCACCAGCGCTCTGACAAACGAAGGACGCCGCACTTGGTCCCGCTCACCCTCACGGCGTGACTGAACACCTTCAGCCCCCAGAACGTACTAAGGGCACTAGCAGTTGGTGCCCATGCGGCGCCCGTGGCGCTCGTACGACGCGGCGGCGTCGGCCGTACGGCCAGCCGTACTCGGACGATCGGGAAGGTGAAGATGGGATTTCTGGCGCTCAGTTGGACACGGTTCGCGGCGGGCGGCGACCTGCTGATGGGCCTGTGCATGGCTGCCATGGCGCTGCCCGCGACGGTCGGCTGGTATGCGGGCTACGGCATGTGGTGGGCGGTCGCGTTCGGCATCCTGACGCTCGGTGGCGTGGTGATGGCGGTCAAGCACACGCGCACGTGCGGATGGAAGCACGGCCGTCACTGGGTGCACCTCGTCGTCGGCAGCGCCGGTATGGTGATCATGACGCTCGCCATGACGAGTACGCCGTCCGGACCGGTGCTCGCCCTGGGTGGCTCCTCCATGGCGAACATGCCGGGCATGGAACACTCGGCGAGCACGACGGGCACGGAGCAGATGGCCGACATGGAGTCCATGGAGGGGATGGACATGCCGGGCATGGCGAGGGCCGCGGTGGACGCCGGTTCCGCCACGGGGTCGTCTTCCGTGTGGCGGTTCGTGATCGCGGCGCTTGCCCTGTACTTCCTGCTGGCGATCGGCGCGTCCGTGTGGGCGCGGGTCCGGGGCACCAGCCGGGACGGCCGGGGTGCCGGCTCGCGGTCCGGCTGGGGGCGCTGGCTGCTCGCCATGCCCGACACGGTGCTCGTGTTCCTGGCGTCCCTGACGATCTCGGTGTGGGACAAGACCAAGTCGGCGCAGCGCCGGGGCCACGGTCGGCGCCGCAAGCTCGGAGCGGCCCCGGACGCGGCCCTTACGGCCCATATCGGCATGGCCGGAACCATGTCCGCGATGCTGCTGATGATGGTCGCGTAACAGCAGGGGCGGTCTGCGCAGCAGCGCGGCGGCAGTGCGCCGCCTGCGGGTGGCTCAGAGCACCGTAGTCACCCGAATCTGCGAAGCCGGTTCGTATTCAGCCTCCGGGATGGAGACAATGGATCCAAGCGATCCACGCACCCGGGCGGGCTCGGACTCCGCGACCCCCGGCGCATGCCTTGCCCGCGGGCGCCCGTCCGAAGGGACCGGTCCGATGTCGCCCACACGCCGCCGCAGGCATGCCGTCCCGTTGGCGCTCGGATCAGCCGCTGTTCTGCTGTTCGCGACAGCCTGTTCCAACGGGGCCGACGAGCCCGCCTCGACCTCTCCCAGCCCGACTTCCTCGTCATCGAGCCCTGCGTCCGCCCCCGCGGACACAGCTGGCATCACGATGGAGAACTTCGCGTTCCGTCCTGCGGATCCCGAGGCGCGGCCGGGGCAGCAGATCACCGTGGTCAACAAGGACTCCGCCGCACACACCGTCACGGCGACGGATGGCGACGCCTTCGACACCGGGAGCATCTCCGGCGGAGACTCCGGGACGTTCACCGCCCCGTCCGAGGCTGGTCGCTACGCCTTCGTCTGCACCTTCCACCCGAACATGACAGGCACTCTGATCGTCCGTTGAGACGCCGAAGCACTCATGGAACCTCCTCGCGGGGTGCACACGCCCCGCCGTTCAGGAGGACGACGGGTCAGTGTCCGACTCCCGGGGCAGCACCGGTCACGGTGGCGGGACCGTCCCGGAGTGTCACCGGGTTCCTGCTCACCGTCACCTCGGTCGCGACGCGCCTACTAAGTAAATTAGCGAGTTGGCCTCGCCTCAAACAGGTCGCGTGAGCAGCACCGCAGATGCGGAATACCCCTAGGGGGTATAGCGTTGCCCTCTGCCGGGAGGGACGGGGAAGCGACGCCCCTCCCGGAAACGACCCACGCATCCAGACCCCCGAGGAAGAAGCCATGACCACTGAGACGAACCCCGGCTCCTGCTGTGGCACCGGGTCCTGCGGCTCCGGCGCGACGGTCGACGTCCAGGGCGTCGGTGTCACCACCGTCTACAAGGTGTCCGGCATGACCTGCGGCCACTGCGAGGGCGCGATCTCGAAGGAGATCTCCGCCCTGGACGGCGTCACCGCGGTCCAGGCCGTCGCCCAGACCGGCGAGGTGACCGTCACCTCCGCCGCCCCGCTCGACGAGGAGGCCGTCCGCGCCGCCGTCGACGAGGCGGGCTACGAGCTCGTCGGCCGCGCCTGACGGCTCAGTCGGGCCCCACGGGCCTCGGATACACGAATTCCTCCCCGCGCCGGGACGTATCGCTCCGCTGATACGGACGCCGTACGTCCCGGCCTCCCCCTGGAGATACGCCCATGACCAGCACGGCTCCCGAGAAGGCAGTCCCCGACACAGCAGCCGCGCCCGCCCATGCGGTCGAGCTCTCCATCGGCGGCATGACCTGCGCCTCGTGCTCGACCCGCATCGAGAAGAAGCTCAACCGCATGGACGGCGTCACCGCGACCGTCAACTTC
Source organism: Streptomyces zinciresistens K42 (assembly GCF_000225525.1). Classification (GTDB taxonomy): domain Bacteria; phylum Actinomycetota; class Actinomycetes; order Streptomycetales; family Streptomycetaceae; genus Streptomyces; species Streptomyces zinciresistens. Next base: position 70,177 of record NZ_AGBF01000007.1, read on the forward strand.
GCCACCGAGAAGGCGAAGGTCTCCTACGCGGACGGCATCGAGGTCGCCGACCTCATCGCCACCGTCGAGAAGACCGGGTACACCGCCGAGGAGCCACCCCCGCCTGCGTCCGCCACTGCCGACGAGAGCGAGGGCGAGGCCGCACCGGCGGCGGACGGCGAGCTCCTGTCACTGCGGCAGCGGCTGTACGTGTCGCTGGTGCTCACCGTGCCCGTCGTGCTGATGGCGATGGTGCCGGCCCTGCAGTTCGACAACTGGCAGTGGCTGTCACTGACGCTGGCCGCTCCGGTCGTCGTCTGGGGTGCCCTCCCCTTCCACAGGGCCGCCTGGACGAACGCCCGCCACGGTGCCGCGACCATGGACACCCTGGTGTCCATCGGCACGCTCGCCGCGCTCGGCTGGTCGGTGTGGGCGCTGTTCTTCGGGCATGCCGGGATGCCGGGCATGCGGCACGGCTTCGAGTTCACCGTCTCCCGCGGGGACGGCTCCTCCTCCATCTACCTGGAGGCCGCTGCCGGGGTGACCACGTTCATCCTCGCCGGGCGCTATCTGGAGGCGAAGTCGAAGCGCAAGGCGGGTGCCGCCCTGCGAGCGCTGCTGGAGCTGGGCGCCAAGGACGTCTCCGTACTGCGCGACGGCAAGGAAGTACGCATCCCTGTAGCGCAGTTGGCCGTGGGCGACCGCTTCGTCGTACGGCCCGGCGAGAAGGTGGCCACGGACGGAACCGTCGTCGAGGGTTCGTCGGCGGTGGACGCCTCGATGCTGACCGGCGAGTCCGTGCCGGTCGACGTGACCGTCGGCGACGCCGTGACCGGCGCGACCGTCAACGCGGGCGGCCGACTGGTCGTCGAGACCACCCGGGTCGGCGCCGACACCCAGCTCGCCCGCATGGCCCGGCTCGTCGAGGACGCCCAGAACGGCAAGGCCGAGGTGCAGCGCCTCGCCGACCGGATATCGTCGGTCTTCGTTCCCGTGGTCATCCTCATCGCGCTCGGCACGCTGCTGACCTGGCTGTTCGTGACCGGTGACGCCACCGCCGCGTTCACCGCCGCCGTGGCCGTCCTGATCATCGCCTGCCCCTGCGCGCTGGGGCTGGCCACCCCGACCGCCCTCATGGTCGGCACCGGCCGCGGCGCCCAGCTCGGCATCCTCATCAAGGGCCCCGAGGTCCTGGAGTCCACCCGCCGCGTCGACACCGTCGTCCTCGACAAGACCGGAACCGTGACCACGGGCCGCATGCAGCTCCTGGACGTCTTCACCGCGCCGAGCACGGACGAGGGCGAACTACTGCGGCTGGCGGGTGCGTTGGAGCACGCCTCCGAGCACCCGATCGCCCAGGCCATCGCGGCCGGGGCCGTCGAGCGAAGCGAGACAGGGGTCCCCCCTGCCGAAGGCTGGGGGAGGGCCGGCAGTCTGCCGGTGCCGGAGAACTTCGAGAACATCGCCGGCCTCGGCGTCCAGGGCGTCGTCGACGGACACGCGGTGCTCGTCGGCCGCGAGAAACTCCTCAAGGAGTGGGTCATCGAGCTGCCCCGGGATCTGGCCGAAGCCAAGGCCGCCGCCGAGGCCGAGGGGCGCACCGCGGTCGCCGTCGCCTGGGACGGCGAGGCACGCGGTGTCCTCACCGTCGCCGACGCGATCAAGGACACCAGCGCCCAGGCCGTGGCCGAACTGCGCGCACTCGGCCTGAAGCCCGTCCTGCTGACCGGGGACAACCAGCTCGTCGCCGAGTCCGTCGCCCGCTCCGTCGGCATCGACGAGGTGATCGCCGAGGTCCTGCCCGAGGACAAGGTGGAGGTCGTCAAGCGGCTGCAGGACGAGGGCCGTACGGTCGCGATGGTCGGCGACGGCGTCAACGACGCGGCCGCCCTCGCCACCGCCGACCTGGGCCTCGCGATGGGCACCGGCACGGACGCCGCGATCGAGGCGGGCGACCTGACCCTCGTACGGGGCGACCTGCGGGTGGCCGCCGACGCGATCCGCCTCTCCCGCAGGACCCTCGCGACCATCAAGGGCAACCTCTTCTGGGCCTTCGGCTACAACGTCGCGGCGCTGCCGCTCGCCGCCCTCGGCATGCTCAACCCGATGATCGCGGGAGCGGCGATGGCGTTCTCGTCGGTCTTCGTGGTGACCAACAGCCTGCGGCTGCGGTCGTTCAAGTAGGCCTGAGAACAACGCTGCTGATCGGAGGGGCCCGGCCTTGCTGGCCGGGCCCCTCGGCGTTGAGCCGCTCCGCTGTGACGTTCAGAGCTTCGTGACGCCAGTTCTCCGTCGCTCTCTGGTGCGTTGGAAGGCTGCGGAACGCGTCACCGCAGGGGCGGAGCCAGGGAACAAGCCGGAGCGAGCAAGGCCGGGCCGGCGGTCAGGTGGGGGTGTTGGGCCGGGCCAGTCCAAGGTCGTAGGCGAAGATCACGGCCTGGATCCGGTCGCGGGCGCCGATCTTCGCGAGGACGCGTCCGACGTGGGTCTTGACCGTGGACTGGGACAGCACCAGCCGGTCGGCGATCTCGGAGTTGGTCCAGCCGCGGCCGATGGCGACCAGGATCTCGCGCTCGCGCTCGGTGAGGGAACGCAGCCGGGGATCCTGGTCGGCTTCGCGGCCGTGCGGGATGCCCGGCAGCTGGTGGGCGTAGGCGTCCAGGAGGCGGCGGGTGAGCCCGGGGGCGATGACCGCGTCACCGGAGGCGACGGCGCGGATACCGGCCAGGAGTTCCTCCGGGAGGGCGTCCTTGAGGAGGAAGCCGCTGGCGCCGGCGCGCAGTGCGGCGTGGGCGTACTCGTCGAGGTCGAAGGTGGTGAGGACCAGTACGCGGGAGCGGCCGCCGGCGGCGACGATGTGCCGGGTGGCCTCGATGCCGTCCATACCGGGCATGCGTACGTCCATGAGCACGACGTCCGGGCGTAGTTCGGCGGTCTTGCGGACCGCCTCCGCGCCGTGGGCGGCCTCGCCGATGACCTCGGTCTCGGGGTTGTTCTCCAGCAGCATGCGGAAGCCGAGGCGCTGCAGCGGCTGGTCGTCGACGATGAGCACGGTCGTCATGTCGGGCTGTCCGTTCGCGGCAGCGGCGACCCGCCTGCCGTGGTGAGGTGGAAGGCGGCGTCGACGGCCCAGCCGCCGCCCGGGCGCGGTCCGGCCGTGACCGTTCCGCCGTACAGGGCGGCTCGTTCCCGCATACCCGCGATGCCGTGCCCTTCGCCCTCGGGGTCGGTCGGAGGATGGTGCGCGGGTTGCGGGAGGCCGCCCGCCGGGCCGGTGTCCTCGACGCGGACGTGCAGTTCCTCGCCTTCGGCGGCGACGGTGAGCCGGGCATTGGTGTCGGTGCCCGCATGCTTGAGGGTGTTGGTCAGTGCTTCCTGCACGATGCGGTAGACGGCGAGCTGTATCCCCGCGCCCAGGGCCTCCGGCTGCCCGACTGTGCGGTAGTGGACCTGCGGGCCGGCGGCGCGGACGCGTTCGCACAGCGCGTCGAGGCCGGCGATGCCGGGCTGGGGGCTGAGTTCGCTCGCCATTGTCACGTCCGGTGGGTCCTGGCCGGGCGCCTCGCGCAGCACCGCGAGCGTGCGGCGCAGTTCGCCCAGGGCCTGGCGGCCGGTGCCGGCGATCAGCTGGAGCGCCTGCTTGCCGCGCTGAGGGACGAAGTCCACCGCGTCGGCGCCGCCGTCGGCCAGCCCGATGATGACCGCGAGGTTGTGGCCGACGATGTCGTGCATCTCGCGTGCGATCCGGGCACGCTCGGCGGCGGCGGCCAGCCGGCTGCGCTGATCGCGTTCCAGCTCCAGCCGGGCCGCCCGGTCCCGCAGCGCCACCAGGTAGGCCCAGCCGAGCCGGATGCCCAGGCCCAGGGCGACGGCGGCGGTCGCGGCGCTGCCGAGGAAGAACAGCGCGACGAGCGGGGACAGCGGGACGGGCACGCGCACCGCCGCCAGCCCGAGGGCGGCGAGCACGGCCGCGCAGCCGAACCCCAGATGCCGCAGCCTGCCGTGCCTGGCCAGGCTGTAGAGGGCGATGAACAGGGCGATGTCGCTGTGCAGCGAGACATCCAGCGACCACTGCACCAGGAAGACCGCCAGGACGGCGCCGAGGACCGCTGAAGGCGCTCTGCGCCGCCACAGCAGCGGCAGGATCAGCCCGAGCTGCAGAGCCACGATGCCGTACGGGGGCAGGCCCCCCGTACGGACGAGCGCCACGTGCTGCCGGCCGGTGCGCAGGTCCAGCAGGCCGAAGACCAGCAGGGCGGCCAGCACCAGCGCGGTGTCCAGCACCCAGGGGCGGGCCTGGTCGACGCGCCGCAGCCGACGTGCGACGCGGGTCAGCCACGCGACCTGGGGGTGACCCCACAGGGGGTCCTCGGTCATCACGGTCGTCATGGGCGGCACCTGTCCATCATCGGTGATCCTTCGAGCGACACCTCCAGGAGTTCCGCGAAGGGCGTCGCACACGGGGCGCACCGGGCGGGGCCGTCACGCGTCGCTGCGCATCAGCCGGTAGGCGGCGCCGGCCAGCGCCAGCAGCGTCCAGCACAGCAGCACGGCGAGACCGGCTCCGGGCGACAGCGCATCGGAGGACTGGGACAGGCCGTACATCGACTCACCCGCGTTGCTGGGCAGGTACGGCCCGAGGTCCTGCTCCCAGTCACTCGGCAGCAGAGCGACCAGCCCGGGGATCAGGAGCAGTACGGCGACCAGCACGGCGACGCCTCCCGCGACCGAGCGCAGCACGGCACCCAGGGCGATGCCGATCACCCCGACCAGGGCGAGGTAGACCCCGCCGCCCAGCAGGCTGCGCACCACACCGTCACTCGACAGCGAGAGCGCCACCGGCGTGCCGGAAAGGAAATGGCTGCCGGCCTTGTACGAGACGAAGGCGCCGACGCCGCCCACGGCAAGGGCGACGAGGGCGAGGACCGCCGCCTTGGACCACAGCACCGGGAGCCGACGCGGAACCGCCGCCAGCGTCGAGCGGATCGTGCCGGTGGAGTACTCCCCCGCGGTGACGAGCACTCCCAGGACCCCCAGCGCCAGTTGGCCGAAGCTGATCCCGAACAGGGCCAGGCTGACGGCTGTGGCACCGGCGAAGTGCCCCTCCACGGGCCGGCCCGCCTCGCTCTGGGACGCGTACCGTGCCGCGGCGATCAGCCCGAAGGCCAGAACGAACAGCAGCGCCAGACCGAGGGTGATCCAGGTGGAACGCAACGACCAGAACTTCGACCATTCCGAGCGCAGGACCCGCCAGGACGTCACCTTGTAGACGGGCCGCTCGCTGCGCACGGGGCTCTCGTCGGGAGCGGGGGCCTGGGTGACGGTGCTCATGCTGCGCTCCCGCTCTTCTCGGTGGCGTCGGCCTCGCCGGCGGCGCGTCGGCCAAGGGTGGTGCTGCCGTGGTACTCGACGGCGTCGCTGGTGATGTCCATGAACGCCTGCTCCAGCGAGACCGTCTGGGGGGTGAGCTCGAACAGGGCGATCCCGGCCTCGGCCGCCCTGATCCCGATCGTGCGCGCCGACAGCCCCGTGACCTGCAGCTCCTCGGAGCCCGCACGGCCGGTGATCTCCACGCCCGGACCCGCGAGGACTTCACGCAGGCGGCCGGGGTCGGCGCTTGCCACCTTCACACTGTCGCCACCGGCCTGGCGGACCAGATCGTGGACGGTGGTGTCCGCGAGCAGCCGCCCCCGGCCGACGATGATCAGGTGGTCGGCGACCTGCGAGATCTCGCTCATCAGATGCGAGGAGACGAAGACGGTACGGCCCTCGGCGGCGAGATCGGTGAGCAGGTTGCGGATCCACAACACACCCTCGGGGTCCAGGCCGTTGACAGGCTCGTCCAGGATGACCGTGGCCGGGTCGCCGAGCAGCGCGGCGGCAATCCCCAGCCGCTGGCCCATGCCCAGGGAGAACGCACCCACGCGCTTCCTCGCCACAGAACCCAGGCCCGTCAGCTCGATGACCTCCTCCACCCGGCGGCGCGGGATGCCGTGTGTGTGGGCCTGCGCCATCAGGTGGGCGTAGGCGGTGCGGCCGGGATGCACCGCCCTGGCCTCCAGCAGCGCGCCGACCTCCTGCAACGGCGCGGCGTGCCGCGCGTAGCGGCGGCCGCCCACGGTGACCGTGCCCCCGGTGGGGGCGTCCAGCCCAATGATCAGCCGCATGGTCGTGGACTTGCCCGCGCCATTGGGCCCGAGGAAGCCGGTGACGGCACCGGGCCTGACCGTGAAGTCGAGCCGGTCCACCGCCGTCTTCTCCCCGTACCGTTTCGTCAGCTGATACGCCTCGATCATCGCGCCTCCGTGGCAGAACTCCGACGGACCCCGCCGGCCCGCGTCACCGCCCACGCTAGGCACGGGTGCCGCCCGCCCCGTAGTACCCGGGGGCCATCCGGAGCACGGGCGTCGTACCGCGGTACCACAGGCGGCAGGCAACGCTCGCCCGGCAGCTGTACACGCAGAGCATTCCGGTACGGACATCGCCACCATGCTCGGCGCAGTCCCGCCACTGTCTTCCGCCACCTCGACAGCGGTCCGGTACTTCAGTCGCCGAGCGGCCAGTGATCACCCCCGTGCCGAGCACGGGCCGGGATCACGTGCGCAGCAGCCGCTCGACGGCCTGCGCAGCCTCGGCGACCTTGTTCCGGGACACGTCCCCTCCCGCCGCCATGGCCTCGCGCACGCAGTGCTCCAAGTGGCCTTCCAGCAGTTGCATGGCCACCGCCTGGAGAGCCTTGGTGGTCGCCCCGACCTGGGTGAGCACGTCGATGCAGTACTGATCCTCCTGCACCAGGCGCTGCAGGCCGCGGATCTGGCCCTCGATGCGACGGAGTCGCTTGAGGACGGCGTCCTTGTCGTCGTGGTAGCCCGGTGACGCCTGCTCGACCTCGGCTTGCTCAAGCTGCCTCATACCCCCCAAAGGTATTACCTGGCGGCGCCGGACGGAAGCCGGACGCACCTCCCCGCAGGAGGCCCGGGGTCCGGCTGCAAGGGCCTGAGCCTGCCGGGCAGTCGAAGGCTCCTCCTGCCGCGCGCCCTCCCCGCCGTCCCACCGCCCCCTTGCGGTCGCTCATCGCCGACCCGCCCTGCCTGGCGTGACTCGACAGGTGGCCAGGCGGGTCGGCCCGGCGTCTCCCGGTGCCGCGGACGGCGTGTTCCGTCGCCCCGGCTCGGCGTGGTTGCTGCGCTGCCTGTATCACGTCCGGCCGGTCAATCGGCGGCTGACAGGACGGGGATGGACGTCATGAACGACGACAACGAGTGCGCCGGGCACCTGTCGAAGCAGTCTCGGCTCACGCGCGTGCGGCAATCGGCCCGCAGGTGGCAGACCGGGCAGCTTGTGCGGCGCTGGGGGCGCCGGCTCTCTTCGGGGCACTCAGTCGCCCACCAGTGAGGAGCTTCCAGGCATTTCAGGCTGTGTACGTTGGCGATGAATACGGCAAAGCGAGTCGCTGCACCCATCGCGCATCAACATCAAACGCCCACTCGGAAGCTGTGTCCTACCTTCTCTCCGCGGGTCACCGCGCCGGGAAGCTTCGCATCGGTGAAACCCGAGAGCCCGGCCGGTGTCGTGGCGGGGGCTCCACTGACACCGGCCGGGCGTTCGCAGGGCGACGGTTACTGGTGACGTGCGGCATCCACGTCGGCAGTCGGCGCGAGGCCGGGCCGGTGGCCGTCTGCGTCCGTGGCACCTGTGCCGCGGACCACGGACAGGAAGTCCCGCAGCGTGACGAGCTTGAGGCCCGTCCGGCGGGCCTGCTCCATGTGGTTGCGCTCCGGATAGGAGTAGTACGAGCCGCCCTCCGGCTGGGGCCGCGCCTCGTCGAGGAGGCGGTCGAAGTCGGACAGGACCTCGTCCAGTATCCCGACTCCCGCACGGTTGACCCAGGAGTCGTTGAACAGGACACTGCGGCCCGCGGGCGGGACGGTGGTGCGCTGGGCGAGGACCGGGCCCGCGTCGATCTCCCGGTTCTCGATCAGATGGGCCGAGATGCCGAAGGGTGTGCCCGGCTCCAGGGCGCTGAAGAGGGTGGGGAACAGGCCGCGGCAGTGCGGCAGGTAGGCGGCGTGGACGTTGATCACCGCACGCTTGGGGGCGGCGATCACGCGTTCGCGGATGATCTGGTCGAACCAGTAGATGACGATGAAGTCGAGGTCGGCAGCCTCCAGCCTGGCGGCCACCTCGGGCGAGTTCACGTTGCCGGTGTTGATGTACTCGATGCCGTGGGCCTCGCAGAGTTCCCGGACGCCACGGCGCGTGCTGCGGCCGCCGCGCAGGCGAGCGAGCAGCCGGTCGGCCCGGACCGCGGCGGGGTACAGCATGAACGAGTACGGCACACTGACCGGCAGGAGCGGCTCGAACGAATCGACGACAGCTCTCGGATGCCCGTACAGGGCAGGGCAGGATACCCCGGGGGTAACTGGCAACCAGCGGGCGCCACTCACCCCCACACGGCACTCGAGCGCTACCCGCGCCCCTCCATAAGACCCCGCATCCACGGCTCCGCAAGCGACTTATTAAGCTCCTTAGAAGCTCAGATCAAGCCGTCGTGAAGGAGGCAGCCGTGGCCCCACCGGCACGCCGCACGCATTCCGTCCCCGCGGTGCCACCGGCGGACCGAGGCGTCAGCCGCACACGGGGTCGTCTCCAGGTCAGGCGGCGGGCGGCGGGCCTGGTCGCGGCCGCCCTGCTGCTGACCGCGTGCGGGACGGGTACGACATCCGGCTCGTCGGACACCAAGAACGCAGACGCGACCGGCACCCGTCAGGCACTCACCCAGTACCCGCCCGGCAAACGGACCGCGGCCCCGATGCTCAGCGGAAAGACGATCACCAGCGGCCGACTGGACCTCGCCGATCTGCGCGGCAAGGTGATCGTGCTCAACGTGTGGGGTTCCTGGTGTGCCCCGTGCCGGGCCGAGGCACCCGACCTCAAGAAGGCGTCCGAGGAGACATATGACCTCGGCGTGCGGTTCGTCGGCATCAACACACGGGACAACGACGCGGCCGCGAAGGCCTTCGAGCGGAACTACGGCATCACGTACCCCAGCTTCCGCGACCCCGACGGCAAGCTCCTCCTGGGATTCGACGGACGCATCCCGCTGTCCGCGGTTCCCAGCTCCGTGATCATCGACCGTGACGGACGAATCGCCGCCCGCATCATCGGCCCGACGACCTACACCACGCTGAGCGAGCTGGTGAAGGGCATCGCCGCGGAGAAGAACAGCGGAGGTGCGGCCAAGTGACACTCGCCGCCGGCGTCGGGGAGACGGTCCTGGCGGGCCCGCTGCTCCTCGCCCTCCTGCTGGCTCTCGCCGCGGGAGCCCTGTCCTTCTTCTCCCCCTGCTGTCTGCCCCTGGTTCCGGGTTACCTCTCGTACGTCGCCGGCATGTCCGGCGCGGGTGCCACCGATGCGGCGAGGCGAACCGCCCGGTGGCGCGTCCTGGTCGGCTGCCTGCTCTTCGTCGTCGGTTTCGCCGCCGTCTTCACCAGCTACGGCGCGCTGTTCGGCGGAGCGGGCGCCGTACTGCTGGTGCACCAGCGCACGCTCGGCATCGTGCTGGGCTCGCTCACCATCGTGCTGGGCCTGGTCTTCGCCGGGCTCCTCGACAAGCTGCCGCCGGCCGGATTCAGCTGGCGCCCCTCTTTCCGGCCCGGCGCGGGCCTCGCGGGCGCGCCGGTGCTCGGAGCCCTCTTCGCGATCGGCTGGACACCGTGCATCGGCCCCACGCTCGCGGCCGTCCTGTCCCTGGCGGCGGACAGCGCGAGCGCCGGGCGCGGGGCCGTCCTCTCGTTCACGTACAGCCTCGGCCTCGGCATTCCCTTCCTGCTCGCGGCGGCGTCGTTCGACGGCGCGATGCGGCGCTTCACGTGGGCGCGGCGGCACGCGCGGGCCGTGATGCGCTTCGGCGGAGTGCTGCTGGTGGCGGTGGGAGTCATGCAGGTGACCGGCTGGTGGGGGCAGCTCATCGCCCAGCTCCAGACACTCATCACCAGCTTCCAGCTCCCGCTGTGACCCGCCCGCCGCTTTGGAGAACAGGCCAGTTCTCCGCCCGGAGAAGACGCCGAGCTTGACCGGCATGGGCGACTCCTGCTCATCGTCCCGTCCCGGCAGCGCCAGAAGCGGCCCCGCCAAGTCGGCGGACCGCCATCGCCCGCATCGCCGCAGACCAGGGCAAGCGGCGTCTCTCAGGCGTCGGATTCGCCGCCGCCCAGCGAAGACGGCGAGGAGGCCGACGCCTGGGGTCACACCCCCGGCGCCTCGTCGCGGAGCGTCGAGGCCGGCAGCGGTTCCGCCGGCTGCGGAGCCTCCCGTTGCAGCAACCGCATCATCCTCCGCGCCAGGAGGGGGTCCACCGGCAGCGCGTGCGCCGCGAACCAGCGGGCCGCTTCAGGCGCCGGCGACGGCTCCACGAACTCCGGTCCGGCGAAGTCGTCCAGGGGCGGGTCGTACACATACCCGCTCACCACACCGCACCGCTCCAGACGCGCCACCAGCCCGTCCCGGTCGCGCACCATCAGGGGTACGCGGAACAGCGGCGGCACATGGCGGTCCTCAACCCCCTCCGCGACCGCGCCCCGCACACCCGCGGCGGCCCACACCGTGCCGCCCAGCAGCCTCGTCCCCGCACGGCGCCGGGACAGGTCCGCGTCAAGGCCGCTCATCCGCCGCCGCAGCGCGTGCCGCAGAAGGCGTCCGTGCTCCCTGCGGTATCCGTGCAGATCGACTCGAACCCAGCGATCGAAGGCCATCAGGTCCGGTCTGCGGCCCGCCGCCTCCCGCAGGTGCCGTTCGTGCAGCTCCATACGGAAGTGCTCACGTTCCAACAGCCCCAGGGCGCACATGGTCCGCCACACGGGCCGGACCAGATGGAGCCGCTGTACCGCGGAGCGCGCGACAGGACGCAGGGCGGCCGCCAGGTCCTGACGCAGCTGTCGCGGCGCCAGAAGCTCATCGCGCAGGTCCTCCAGCGCCTTGCGGTCCCCTGGATCCTCCGGCGCCAGGAATCCGCCACCGGTCGCCCCCGCATGCTTGCCCAGGCTGAAGGCCGCGGCCGTTCCGAAGGTGCCGATCGGGCGGTCGCCCACCGTGGTGCCGATCGCATGTGCCGCGTCCTCCAGGAGAGGGATGCCCATGCGGTCGCACCGCGTGCGCAGCCCGCCGGCGTCGTCCGGCATCCCGTAGAGGTTGGTCGTCAGGACGGCGTCAACGCTGCGCCAGGTCGATTCCGGCACCGCGCGGACGTCGATGTTCCCGTCCCGGGGGGACACAGGCGCCAGTACGGGGCGCAGCCCCGCCGCCAGCACGACGAACAGCATCACGTCGTCGTTGACCGGCGACATCAGCACGCTTCCACCGAGAGCGCACCAGCGGCGCAGTGCCAGGTACACAGCCAGTCGGCACGACGGGACGTACACACATGCCCGGCCGAGCCGCTCGCGCATCAGATCCTCGAGGGCGCCGCCGGCCGAGAGCGACGGACGTGGTGGCTCTCCCGACCGCACAGCTCCCCCTTTGCTTCGGTATGGCATCCCGAGACCTCCGGGGGCCCGGAGAGGTGCGCGATGACCGGCTCCCAACCGGTGATCCCTGCGCGAGGCCTCGATGGTGGGATGTGAACGAGAACACTAATTACGTTAGTAAGTGAGGGCAAGGATGCCACGCCCGACCCGCACGCGAAGGCCCCACCACCGACATCGCCGACCGAACCACAATCGGCCACACCCGCCCCCACCCCGGAACGCGACAGCGAGCAAGTCGTCACCTTCCGCACGCGGCCGCACGCGACTGGCGCCGACTTCCCGCATTATCTAAACTTCTTAGTAGATTGCAGTGGGCTCGTCGAGCGACCCACAACCCACCGGGAGGAGACACTCATGCCTCAGTTTCTGTATCCGCTGCTCCTCCTGGCCTGCCCGATCGGCATGGGCCTGATGATGTGGCTCATGATGCGAGGAGGCTCGCATCCCTCGCGGCGGAACGAATCGGCATCGACCCCGACCGAGCTGGACGAGCTCCGCAAGGAAATCGCCGAGCTGCGCTCCGCACAGGCCACCCGGAAAGACACGCACGAAACCCTCCAGAACTGATCTTCAGCCCCATGGCCGCGCCGGCGATTCTGATCGGCGGCCTGCTCCTGGTCGCGATCTTCTACGACATCTGCCGACTGATCGGCACTTACCAGAGTCGGCGCCCTCCCCTCGCCCGCCTCAGGGGGAGACGCTCGGCGCTTGAGGCCGAGGAGCGGTGGTGCACAGGCCTGCTCCTGCACGGACACATCGACGCGAGCTCCTACCGGCGACGCATGAGCGGCCTTGCCCACGGTCAGCGCGTCGTCGACCCTCGGCCGCGCCCCTGATCGACTCCTTCATTGCTACTAATCCAATTAGTGATTTAGCATGGCCGTCCGCCGCCGGCCGGCGGCCATCACGAGGCGCTCCCCGTTCGCCGGGCCCTCCGGTCGGCGGCCCGATCCCGAGGAGCAGCCCATGCGCACCTGGCCCGCCCGCAGATGGGTCGTGGCAGTCGCGGTCACAGTGATCGCCGCACTCGTCATCGGCGTGCCGACGGGCGTGGTGCCGACCCCCTTCTACACGCGGATGACTCCGGTGTTGTGGTGGAACTACCCGGTGTGGCTGGTCAGTTCCGTGCTGGAGGGGCTCCTGGTGGCCACGTACGTCCGTATCGGCCCGGCCGACGTCCCCGCGGCCGGGCCGCCCGAGCGTCCCCGTACCGTTCGCGCCCTCGGTGCGGGACTGCTGTCGGCGTTCGCGGTCGGCTGCCCGATCTGCAACAAACTCGTGGTGCTGGCCATCGGTGTCAGCGGCGCCCTGACGTTCTTCGCGCCGGTGCAGCCGGTGCTCGCCGTGGCTTCGGTTGCCCTGCTCGTCCATGCGCTGGTCCGGCGGCTGCGCACCGCGAACGTCTGCGCAGTGCCTTCGTGAGGGCCGCTTCACCGCGCGTGGCCCGCCCCGGTGCGGCCACGCTCCGGTCCTGGGCGGCGGCCTCCTCCGGTGGGCTGCTTCTCTACGCCTCGTTCCCGCCGGTCGGGTGGTGGTTCCTGGCCCCGCTCGGTCCGGCTCTGCTGATCCTGGCGGTGCGCGGACGGCGCGCCCGGTCCGCCTTCGCCGCTGGCGGGATCTTCGGCATCGCCTTCCTCGCCCCGCTGATCGTCTGGCTGGCGAACCTCGGTCTGGTCCCGTGGCTCACCCTCACGGCCATCCAGGCCATAGTCTTCGCACTCGCCGCGATGCCGCTGCCCCGCTTGATCGCGCTGCCGGGCTGGCCGCTGTACACCGCCGCGTGGTGGGTGGCCCTGGAGGCGGTACGCGGCCGGGCTCCGCTCGGCGGCTTCCCCTGGGGACGGCTGGCCTTCGGGCAGGCGGATGCCCCCTATGCCGACTGGGCCGCTGTCGGCGGCGGCCCAGCCCTCTCCTTCGCCGTCGCGTTCCTGGGATCGCTCCTGGTGTACGGCCTGACGGAGTGGCGCGGCGGCCGCCGGCACATCAGCGCGGCCGTATGCCTCGGCATGGCCACCCTGATCGCGACACCGCTCGCCCTCCCTGCCCCGGGGACATCCGGGCCGAGCGCCGTGGTCGCCGTCGTCCAGGGCAACGTCGAACGCGAGCGCACGCTTCAGGAGCAGGCCCGGGTGCGCAACGTCGCACAGAACCACGCCCGCGAGACCAAGGCCCTGGCCGACGCCGTACGCCGCGGCGAGGTCCCGCGGCCGGATGTCGTCCTGTGGCCGGAGAACTCCCTCGACGGCGACCCGGGACGCGATCCGGAGCTCGGCTCCCTCGTCGCCGACTCGGTCCGCGAACTGGACAGCCCCCTCCTCATCGGCGCCATGCTGGAAGCCCCCCGCGCCCGGGCCTACAACGCCGGTCAGCTGTGGCTGCCCGGCCAGGGCCCGGTCTCCTGGTACGCCAAGCGCCAGCTCGTCCCCTTCGGCGAGTACATCCCGGCCCGCTCGCTCCTCGGCGGCCTCGGCGCGCTCCAGCTCATCCCCCGCGACCTCCTGCCCGGTACTTCCACGGCCCCGCTGGCGGCCGGGCGGGTACTGCTCGGTGACGTGATCTGCTACGAGATCGCGTACGACGACCGGGTCCGCGACACCGTACGGGCGGGCGCCAACCTCCTCGTCGTCCAGACGAACAACGCGACGTACGAGCGCGGTCTCCAGGCCGGGCAGTCCGAGCAGCAGCTGGCGATGGCCCGCATCCGCGCGATCGAGTACGGACGGGCGGTCGCCCTCGCCTCGACGAGCGGGGTGAGCGCCGTCGTCGGGCCGGACGGACAGGTCATGGACCGGCTGGGGACCTGGCGTGGCGGCCACCTGGTGGAGCGGGTGCCGCTCGCTTCGGGGCTCACCCTCTCCGAGTGGCTCGGTGTGTGGCCCGAGGTGCTGCTGGGGGCGCCCGTTCTCGTCGGTCTGGCGCTCTCGCTGCGTCGCTCGCGGCGCGCCGCAGCCGCAGCTCAGGCGCCTGCTTCCAGGCCCGAGCATGACCAACCGTTTACTAAGCTACTTAGCTGAATCTCTTATAGTGCAGGTATGGAACTCGCCGCACTGCCCAGCCCGTCGACCGGAGTCCTGTACCTGGGCCCGGTCCCGCTCAGGGCGTACGCCTTCTGCATCATCCTGGGCGCCTTCGTCGCCGTCTGGCTCGGCACGCGCCGCTGGGTGGCGCGCGGCGGCAAGAAGGAGACGATCGCGGACATCGCCATCTGGGCGGTGCCCTTCGGGCTCGTCGGTGGCCGCCTGTACCACGTGATCACCAGCCCGGACGCGTACTTCGGGGAGGGCGGCGAGCCCATCAAGGCCCTGTACATCTGGGAGGGCGGCCTCGGTATCTGGGGCGCCATCGCGCTGGGCGGCCTGGGCGCGTGGATCGGGTGCCGCCGGCACGGGGTTCCGTTCCCCGCGTACGCGGACGCGGTCGCGCCCGGCATCGCGCTCGCGCAGGCGATCGGGCGTTGGGGCAACTGGTTCAACCAGGAGCTCTTCGGCCGCCCCACCTCCCTCCCCTGGGGCCTGGAGATCTCTCCCGACAAGCGGCCCGAAGGCTACGAGAACGTGGCGACGTTCCACCCCACCTTCCTCTACGAGTCGCTGTGGGACGTGGGCGTCGCGGTGCTGGTCATCTGGGCCGGAGCGCGCTTCGCCCTCGGTCACGGGCGGACCTTCGCGCTCTACGTGGCCGCCTACACCGCGGGCCGGTTCTGGATCGAGTACCTGCGGATCGACGAGGCGCACCAGTTCCTGGGCCTGCGGCTGAACAACTGGACCTCGATCGTGGTGTTCGCCGGCGCCGTCACCTACCTGGTGATCTCGGCCCGTCGGCGCCCCGGCATGGAGGACATCGCGCAGAACGACACCGGGGCGGACGCCCCCGCGGCAGAGAAGGCGAGCGCATGAGCGGCAGCAACAGCATCAAGCACAGCAAGCTCAAGATCGGGAAGGTGCACACCCGGTCCGTGCCCAACAGGATCTTCGGATGGTCCCTGTTCGGGCTGAGCCTGGTGGTCATCGTGGTGAACTGGATAGAGGAGTTCAGCGAGTTGGAAGTGCTCCCCGGCGGCCACTCCTTCTTCTACCTGGGGGGCGGCATTGTCGCGGCCGCCATCGGACTCTGGAGGGCGGGCGTCATGGACGCCAAGTCGTAGCCGGAGCAGACCTTGCCCACACCCCGAACAGCGTGGCTCTCTTGTGTGTGGCGACCCCGTGGCCAGGGCCGCTCGCCTGCCGCCTGGGGGATGGGCGACTGGCCCCAGCGTCCACACAACGGCCCTCTCGTCGGACCGCCGACGGACGACCGAGGTCACATCCGCGTCAACCGGCGCAGGGCGAGGGCGAGTTCGCCGAGCCTCGCGTCGCGGGGTCTTCCGGGTCCGAACGGGCTGCGGTCAGCAGGCAGTTCCTGGCGTGGTCGTCGAGCAGGCCCAGGGCGACCTCCTGAAGCGCCCGGGTGACGGCGCCGATCTGGGTGAGGACGTCGATGCAGTACCGGTCCTCGTCGACCATGCGCGCCACCCCGCGCACCTGGCCCTCGATCTTGTGCAGCCGGGACAGGTGATCGGCCTTCTGGCTGTGGTGCCCCGTTCGGACACCCGCGGGCGGAGACCGCGACCGGAGGCTGTAGTCATCGCCGTGCGCCGCCTCTCCGTCTCTCCGCGTGACCTGCGCTGTCGGTGGTGGGCGAGCCAGGCGGCGGCGATCAGGGCGGTTCCTGCCGCGAGGAACAGCCATGCCCTGGGGGTGCCCGCGGTGGTGCCGGTGGCGGCCGTGCCCCGCCTGCGGCGATCAGCGCGCCGCCGCAGCACAGACCGATCAGGGACAGCCCGGTCCCGAGCAACGTGACCACTGTGCCCAGCGCGGCAAGGGCGGCCGTGAGCGGTCGGCCCGCGATCCGGTGGGCCAGGCCGCCCGTCTGGTTGGAGTTGGCGGGCGCGGCGCTCATCGGACGCTTCCTGGTGCGGTTCTGCGAGGGCGGGTCAGCAGCAGGGGCCGTCGGATTCCCGTTGCTGGTCGGAAGGGCGGCAGCCGGGACGGGCTGCGGCACGTCGTCGTGCGCGTGGACGGTGCGCTGTTCCGAGAGCGAAGGCGGTGGCGGAGCACACGTGCGGTCACGGCGA
Organism: Streptomyces zinciresistens K42; assembly: GCF_000225525.1. Classification (GTDB taxonomy): domain Bacteria; phylum Actinomycetota; class Actinomycetes; order Streptomycetales; family Streptomycetaceae; genus Streptomyces; species Streptomyces zinciresistens. The sequence goes on from NZ_AGBF01000007.1 coordinate 86,794, forward strand.
GACCAATGATCGCTGCGGACACGGCAACGAGGATGGTATGGGCCTGGATCCAGGTGGAGACCGTGGCGGAAAAGCGGGCCAGGCCCCCCGAACTGGTGGCAGTGCCGTTGGTGGCTGTCGGGTACCAGTACCAGGCCAGGTGGGCGCCGGTGGCGACGAGGACGGCGGCGGTGACGCGGGGGCCGTAGCGGGCGATCATCAGCAGGGCGACGCCGAGCCCGGCGGTGGCCGTGCCGGCGCCGGAGGCCTCCCTGCTGCGGCCGGGGGCCGGTGGGTCGCAGGCATGGGCGGGGTGCTCCTTGCGGGTCTCAGCCCTAGTTGCCGGGGATACGGGTGCAGCAGGTCAGGGCGGCGGCGTTGTCCGCGGCCAGCGAACGGGCCAGGACGACCAGGTCCGCCACGCGCGGGTCGCCGACGGAGTAGCGCAGCTTCTTGCCGTCCCGGCGGGCGGTGACGTAGCCGCAGTCCACGAGACAGGACAGGTGCACCGAGACGCGCGGCTGGGAGATTCCGGCGTGCTCGACGCACTCGGCACTGGTGCGCTCGCCGCGCAGGATGAACTCCAGCAGCTTCAGCCGGGTGGGGTCCGACAGGGCGCGGAAGAACTTGGCCACCGTGTCCAGATGGGTGCAGGGCACCTCATCGGCAGCCGACGCCGCCGGGGCGGGGGTGTTAAGGCGCTGGGGCATACGGGTGGCCTCCACAACTGGAACTATTCGCATGTCCGTATAGTATGGCGGCAATGAGATATTCGGCAAGACGCATAGCAGCGGGCCTGGAATCCCGGGCTCCGCAGGAGAAGGCGGCATCGTGACCACGACGGAATCCGGCTACGACCTGGCGGTCATCGGCTCCGGCTCGGCGGCGTTCGCCGCCGCCATCGCCGCCACCAATCAGGGCAGGCGGGTGGTGATGGTCGAGCGCGGGACCACCGGCGGTACCTGCGTCAACGTCGGCTGCGTGCCGTCCAAGGCGCTGCTGGCCGCCGCCGAGGCCCGCCACGGCGCCGCTGCGGCGGGACGGTTCCCCGGACTCGCCCCGGCCGACGTCCCGGTCGGCTTCCCGGCGCTGATCGGCGGCAAGGACGCCCTGGTCGCACAGTTGCGCACGGAGAAGTACACCGACCTGGCCGCCGACTACGGCTTCGAGATTGTGCACGGCACCGCCACCTTCACCGGGACCACCGAGGCCCCGGCCTTGGACGTCGCGCTGAACGGCGGTGGCGCCCGCCGGATCAAGGCCGCGCACTACCTGATCGCGACCGGCTCCGCCCCCTGGGCCCCGCCCGTCGACGGCCTGGAGGAGGCGGGATACCTGACCTCCACCACGGCGATGGAGCTCGACGCGCCGCCGGAGTCGATGGTGGTGGCCGGCGGGAACGCGGTCGGCCTGGAGCAGGCCCAGCTCTTCGCCCGCCTCGGCACCCGCGTGAGTGTCGTCGAGGCCCTGGACCGGCTGGCCCCGTTCGAGGAACCCGAAGTCTCCGCCGCGATCGAGGAGGTCTTCGCCGACGAGGGCATCGCCGTGCACACCGGCGCCGCGCTGGCCGCCGTCCGGCGTGACGAGCACGGCTACACCGTCACCGCCCGCCGCGGCGAAGCCCTCACCGAGCTGCGGGCCGAGCAGCTGCTGATCGCCACCGGCCGCCGCCCGGTCACTGCGGGGCTGAACCTCGACACCGTGGGGGTGAAGACCGGGACGCGCGGCGAAGTCGTCGTCGACGACCACCAGCACACCACCAACGAGCGGATCTGGGCCGCAGGGGACGTCGCTGGAGGCCCGCAGTTCGTGTACGTCGCCGCCGCCCAGGGCACCCTGGCCGCCGACAACGCCCTCGCCGGGGCGGGCCGCACCCTGGACTACACCGCGCTGCCCCGGGTCACCTTCACCAGCCCGGCCATCGCCGCGGTGGGGATGACCGACGCCCAGGTGGCCGAGGCCGGGCTGCGCTGCGACTGCCGCACCCTGCCGCTTCAGCATGTGCCCCGCGCTCTGGCCAACAGGGACACCCGCGGCCTGGTCAAACTCGTCGCCGACGCCGACACCGGTCGCGTGCTCGGCGTCCACGTGATCGCCGACGGCGCCGGCGACCTCATCACCGCCGCCACCTACGCGATCACCGCCGGGATGACCGTCGACCAGCTCGCCCACACCTGGGCCCCGTACCTGACCATGGCCGAAGCCCTCAAGCTCGCCGCCCAGACCTTCACCAGCGATGTCGTCAAGCTCTCCTGCTGCGCCGGCTGAGAGCGCCCTGACCGATGCGGAGGCGTTCATGGGTGCGAAGCGAGCCCGGCCGATGACGGTCGGAGAGCTCTCCCGCCGCACCGGCGTGACCGTCAAGGCCCTGCGTGAGTACACCGACCTCGGCCTGATCTACACCCTCGGCCGCAGCCCGGCCAACTACCGCCTGTACGACACCGACGCCCTGTGGTGCGTGCGGTTCATCGGCGAACTGCGCGGCCTCGGGCTGACCGTCGCCGAGATCCGTGAGCTGACCGCCGCCGGGGAGGACGGCGCCGGGCGAGAGATCGGTTCGTATCTGGCCGAGCTGCTGCACCGCTCCCGCGAGCGGCTGCGGGAGCGCATCGCCGCCCAACAGCAGATCCTGGACCGCATCGAGAAGTTCGAGACCGAGCACCAGCAGCATCTCGCCGAGGGCGACCTGTGCTGGGCCGGTGATCCGCGCGGCTGCGAGACGCGGGCTTGACCCTCACCCCTGGGGCAGACCCTACGGTCGGTGGCATCGGACCCATCCACGCACAGGGAAGGGAAGGGAAGGACCCGCTGTGGACACCGACACCCGCAAGCTCGCCACCCGCTTCACCGACACCGTCAACCGCGCCCCGGGCGTGAAGCTCTCGCTCCTGCGCCCCCTACTGACGTTGCTGGCAAGCGGTGAGCCGGTCACCCTCGACCAGCTCGCCGCCCAGGCCGACCGCACCGTGGACGAGATCCGTCAGGCACTGGCCGACATGCCCGACACCGAATACGACACCGCTGGCCGCATCATCGGCAACGGCCTCACCCACAACCCCACCCCGCACCGCTACCAGACCGGCGGCCGCACCCTCTACGCCTGGTGCGCCATGGACACCCTCGTCTTCCCGGCCATCATCGGCCACACCGCCCAGGTCACCTCCCCCTGCCGGGCCACCGGGGAACCGGTCCGCCTCACCGTGACCCCCGACGGACCCACGCACGTGGAGCCGACTACGGCCGTCGTCTCCGTGGTCACCCCCGACGCACCGACCTCGGTCCGCGCCGCCTTCTGCAACCAGGTCCACTTCTTCGCCGGCGCCGACGCCGCCAATGACTGGTTGGGCGAGCACCCCGACGCGCAGGTCTTGCCGGTCGCCGACGCCTTCGAGGTCGGACGGCCCATCATCGAGCAAGTCCTCGCCGGCAACGCCCAGGGCGGCTGCTGCTGAACCGGCCTCGCACCGCCCCGGCGGGCCATGCCCCGCCGGGGCGGGACAACCGGCATGCCCAGGGTGCGCCACTCCTGCCTGGCGGACGCCTACCCGGACTTCTTGACCATGGTCTTGCCGCAGCAGCACGTCGGGCTCTGCCGACCGGTGCAGGTCGGCGGGGCCGCCTTGGTCACGGTCAGCTCGCACCCGCATGCCGCATCGGGGCAGCGGTAGACCTCGCCTTCGCGGAACGGCATGGTCATCACCTCCCTCGTCACGCTCTCCATCCGTACGTGCCCGACGCTAGAACCTGACCCCTGGGGCAAGGTCAACACTGGGGGTAGGAGGTGGCGGACGTGACGCTGCGGGCACTGACCATCGGGCAGGCAGCCCAGGCCGCGGGACTGCCCCGCAAAGCGGTGCGGGTGTACGAGGCCAAGGGGCCGCGTTCATCTCGGCCATCGCCATGTACTTCCAGGTGCCCTCCGCCCGCGCCACCGACCGCCGCCTGGTGCTGGCCGGGAGGCTCCCGCCCACCGCACACCCTGCGCGAGCTGGAACACCGCGACCGCGGGCACCGGGAGGCGTCATGACCAGCCACCGCCCCGAACGTGCTGCCGCCGCCGGCCCGGAGACCGCCACACCACAGTCCGCTCGTCCTGGCCGGCTGCGGCGGGCCGTCGACGCGATCGACGAACGCATGGGCATCAAGGCGCTGGCCTGTCCGATGTCCGAGCACGCCAACAACCTGACCTGGAGCCTGGGCGGACTGACCGTCGTGTCCTTCGTGACGCTGCTGGTCACCGGGATCTACATCGCGCAGTTCTACTCACCGACCCCAAAGGACGCCAACCAGTCCGTGCGCGACCTGGTCACCGACGTCTGGCTTGGCTGCTTCGCCCGCGGCCTGCACTACTGGCCGGCGCAGGCGATGTTCGTCCTCGCCCTGCTGCACCTGCTCCGTGTCTTCTTCCACGCCTCTTTCAAGAAGCCGCGCGAGGGCAACTGGATCACCGGCAGCGCCATGTTCCTGCTCACCTTCCTCGCGATCTTCACTGCACGGTCATCCAGTGGGACCAGGAAGGGTACGAGGCGCTGGTCCACAACCTGGACGTCGCCAAGCTGCTCGGCGGCGCCGGCATCTGATTCGCCCCCGAGTTCACCGACCGGGTGCCGATCGTGCTGCGCCCGTACACCGTGCACGCGGTCATCGGCCCCGGGCTGATCGTGCTGCTCCTCGTGTGGCACGCGCTGCTCGTCAAGCGGTATCGAGATCACCCGCCCGCTGTGGATGTTCTGGTGGTACTTCCCCCTGGAGGAATGGTTCGGAGTCGCCTCCATCGCCTACGTCATCGCCGGCGTCTTCGGACTGATCTTCCTGGTGCCCTTCCTCGACCGCGGCCCGAAACGCCTCTGGCGGGAGCGGAAGACGGCCACGGCCACCGCTGTCGTCCTGCTTCTCGTACTGGCCGCCATCACCGTCAACGTGTGGGTCAACAACCCCAAGGGGCACTGATGTACGCCGCCGACCCGCGGCGCGCCCCGCGCTGGTTCTGGACCCTGCTCGCCCTCGCCGTACTCGCGATGGGCGACCTCTACCAGGGCCTGCGCGCCGCGCCAGGTCCCGGAACCGGCCTCCTCGTGGCGGGCAGCGCCCTCGTCCTCATCTCGTCCACCGTCCAGGCCGCCCGGATCCTGACCGCACTTACCGGCCCGCCCCGGCTCCACGCACACCGGAGTCATCACCCCACGGACGTGCGCCGAGAGTAGCGGGCGAGCCGCGCACTCGCACAGGAATACTAAAACCATTAGTTTGTGGGCAAGGGCCACGGGCGATGCTCCCCACGCATCCCCGTCACTCGAAGGAGGAGTGCCCGTGCAGCATCACGCGGATCGTCCGACGGATCACCGCAAGGAGCGCAGCACGGCTGTGCTCGAACTGGGCGGGCTTCGCTGGGCGTCCCAGCAGAACGTCGCCGCCTCCGTCCTGGGGCGCCGACCAGGGGTGCTGGAGGTCGAGGTCAATCCGGTGTCGGAGACGGCGAACGTGGTCTTCGACCCGAACCTCACCTCGCTGGCCGAGCTGCGCCGCTGGGTGGAGGAGTGCGGCTACCACTGCGCTGGCCAGTCCGTTCCGGCCCACCTGTGCGATCCGATGGCCGAACCGGACCCGCCGCATCCCCACGCAACGCACGGCCACGTGGGCCATGAGGGGCATACGGCGGTCACCGAGCCGCCGACTCCCCCTGCTCACGCGGAACATGTCACCCACGCCGAGCACGAGGCGCACGCCGCACCGGAGGCGATGCCCTCTCCGCACGAGGTGATGGGCCACGGCGGGCACGAGGGCATGTCGATGGCGGCGATGGTGGCGGACATGCGCAACCGCTTCCTCGTCGCCGTGCTCTTCTCCATCCCCATCGTCATCTGGTCACCGATCGGCGAGGACGTCTTCGGACTCGACGTACCGGTCCCGTTCGGCCTGCGCGAAGACGTGTGGGCACTCCTGCTCAGCCTGCCGGTGATCTTCTACTCGTGCACGATCTTCTTCGACGGCGCCGTACGCGCGCTCCGCGCCCGCACCCTGGACATGATGGTGCTGGTCGCGGTCGCCGTGGGCTCCGGTTGGCTGTACTCGCTGATCGTCACGCTCACAGGCGGCGGCGACGTCTTCTACGAGGCGGCCACCGTGCTGGCCTCCTTCGTGCTGCTCGGCCACTGGTTCGAGATGCGCGCCCGCGGCGGCGCCAACGACGCCATCCGCACCCTGCTCAACCTGGCCCCGCCCAAGGCACTGGTGCTGCGCGACGGCGAGCCGGTCGAGATACCCACCGCCGAGGTCCTCGTCGGTGACCTGCTGCTGGTCCGCCCCGGCGCGAAGATCGCCGTCGACGGGGTCGTGGAGGAGGGCGAGAGCGAGGTCGACGAGTCGATGGTCACCGGCGAGAGCCTGCCGGTGCACAAGGCTCCCGGCTCCCAGGTCGTCGGCGCGACCATCAACGCCAACGGCACCCTGCGCGTGCGGGCCACCAAAGTCGGCGCCGACACCGCGCTCGCCCAGATCGTCCAGCTGGTGCAACAGGCCCAGAACTCCAAAGCCCCTGGACAGCGGCTCGCCGACCGGGCCGCCTTCTGGCTGGTCTTCGTCGCGCTGATCGGCGGAGCCGCGACCCTGGCCGTCTGGCTGCTGGCCACCGACCGCTCGCTCGGCACGGCCATGCTGTTCGCCATCACGGTCGTGGTCGTCACCTGCCCCGACGCCCTGGGTCTGGCCACCCCCACCGCGATCATGGTCGGTACCGGGCTGGGCGCCCAGCGGGGCGTGCTGTTCAAGAACGCCGTCGGCCTGGAAACCTCGGCACGTATCCAGACCGTCGTCATGGACAAGACCGGGACCCTGACCAAGGGCGAACCCGAGGTGACCGATGTGGTCACCGTCGACGGGACGGCTGAGAGCGAACTGCTGCGGCTGGTGGCCGCGGTGGAACGGGAGTCCGAGCACCCGCTGGCCGAGGCCGTCGTCCGGTACGCCGAGGCCCACGGCGTGGACGCGGTGCGCGCCGAGCGGTTCGAGAACGTCCCCGGGCACGGCGCCATCGCCGACGTCGACGGTCACCGCGTGGTGGTCGGCAACCGCCGCCTGGCCGAGCGTGAGGGCATCGACCTGGGCGAACTCGACCAGCTCCGCAAGGAGTTGGCCACCACCGGCCGCACCGTCGTCACCGCCGCCGTAGACGGCCGCGCCGCCGGTCTCATCGGCATCGCCGACGCGCCCCGGGAGACCTCCCGGCAAGCCGTGGCCGAACTGCACGCCCTGGGCGTCGAGGTGGTCATGCTCACCGGCGACAACCAGGCCACCGCCGACCGCATCGCCGAACAGCTCGGCATCGACACCGTCATCGCCGAGGTCCTCCCCGGCGACAAGGCCGCCAAGGTCGCCGAACTCCAGGCGAGCGGCCGCAAGGTCGCCATGGTCGGCGACGGCGTCAACGACGCCCCCGCCCTGGCCCAGGCCGACCTCGGCATCGCCATCGGCGCCGGCACCGACGTCGCCATCGAGACCGCCGACCTCGTACTGATGCGCTCCGACCCCCTCGACGTTCCCACCGCCCTGCGCATCGGCCGCGGCACCCTGCGCAAGATGCGCCAGAACCTCGCCTGGGCCATCGGCTACAACTCCATCGCCCTGCCCATCGCCGCCGGCGTCTTCGAACCCGCCATCGGCCTGGTCCTGCGCCCCGAGATCGCCGCCCTGTCCATGTCCGGCTCCAGCATCATCGTCGCCGTCAACGCCCTCGCCCTCAAACGGCTGCGGCTGCCCGAAGCACCCACTCCGCCCGCCGAACCCGCGCCGCGTACACCCGTGGCTCCGACAACGGCCCACAGCTCCTGATGGGAACTGCCGAGTCGGAGAGACTCGGTGCCGTAGGAGTCGGACGGCAGTCGTTCAAGACGCGGTGCGTGCTCCGCGACAGCGTCACCTGCTGGAGAGTCTGCCGGGTAAAACCGGTCGCCCTGTGCGGCTTCGAGTTCGCGCGGTACGTCGGCAGTGTGCACTGTTCGTGGACGCCGCACCTGCGCGCGGCCGGCACTTCGCCCGGCTGCGACCTTCACCAGCTGGTCAGAGCTGCGGTGGGCGGTCGCCGGGCTCACTGGCGGAACCGGACAGCTGCAGACCGATGACCCCGACGATCACCAACGTGATCGAGAGGATCTTGAAGGGGGAGACCAGGTCGCCGAGGAAGGCCATGCCGTAGACCGCCGTGCCCGACGCGCCGATGCCGGTCCACACCGCGTACGCGGGGCCGACATCCAGCTTCTTCAGCGAGAGCGTCAGCAGACCGAAGCTGGCCAGCGCGAAAACGCAGAACCCGATGGTCGGCCAGAGCCGGGTGAAGCCGTCGGACAGCTTGAGGCTCACCGCGAAGCCGGTCTCGAACAGTCCGGCGACGATGACGAGCAGCCACGCCATGGCCATGTGCGAGCACCTCCACGCCTCGGGTCGGCAGGTCCAGCGACCGCCGCGCCGACCGGGTTCATCGTCTCGCGCGAGTATGCACTGGCCGGCCGCGGTTGTCGGCGACCCCGGGGCTCAGTCACGCTCGCGCCGTTCCCAGCCGGCGAGCAGCCGCCACGAGTACGACATTGACGCTCCGACTGTGCGCACAGCCGCTCCGGGCCCGCCGGAATCTCCTGCCGCGCTCCGGACGCCGGGCCGCGACGGCCAGTTGGCCTGGGGTGACCAGGCCCGACCCAGGTGCCGGCCGCGCGCAGGTGCGTCGTCACCGTGCGGCTCAGGACGCCAGGGGCGTCGACGGTACGTGGCAGTGTTGCCGACGACGTCGTACGCGAGGCCGCGAAAGGGCGGTTCGGCCGCCTGAGCGCCGGTGACGCCACCCGGGGCGTACCGTGCACTGCTGCTCCGCCCGCTCGGGGTGTCTCCGGCAGGTCGCACGGCCGCGTCCGCAATGCCGTGGAAGAGGCCTGGCCCGGGCCGGGGTTGCGCGCGGTCAGTGCAGGCCCGTACTCATCAACAGCTCCGCCCTGCCCTGCTGACGGATCTCCAGCACCACCAAGGCCCGGCCGAAGGTGATCCACCCCGCTCCCGGCCGTACGCGCAGCACCAGCCGGCGGCCCACGGCGGCCCCGGCCACCAGGCGGGCCACAACGGCGACCGCGACCAGCGGGAAGGCCCCGTCGTCCAGGGTGACCAGGAGGTCGTAGCGTACGCCGGAGGCCACTTGGAGCGTGTCGGCGGTGACCGGCTCGGCGGAGAAGCCTCTGAGGCTGAGCGGCGAGATCACCGCGCGGGTTGCGGCCCGGTTCCGGGGGCGAACGGATGGCGAGGAACGGCAGGTCCCGATCCCCGCTTGAGGGCGCGGGAGTCAGGCGAGACAGGCAGGCCCCGGGGATGGGCTCAGCCTAGCGTGATCCAGCCGTCCGGGATCCAGCCCTCCGCGTAGCCCTGGAGGAAGAGGTCGAGGTCGGCGATCGCCAGGTGCGTCATCTGTGCGGCGGCGTCGCCGTGCAGAAGCCACACCAGTTGCGCGCCGTCCCCCGGGGCGTGGAGGTCACCCCGCGCGGCGGCATGCGTGGTGAACAGGCGGCGTTCTGCCCGCTGTTGTGCTGAGTTGCCCGGCGCGACAGCGGGGATCCGGCCGGTGACCTTGCCGAATCGGAGCGCACCGGCAGGGGCCATCGCCCCAGCGAGGCGGTCGGCCGCCTGCCGGTACGGCTCGTCCGCCCGGCGCCGGGTGGCCGGCAGGTCCAGCCGCCGGCCGCCGCCTGGAGCGTCGCGGCGGATCAGCGCGATGCGGTGCGCGGGGTCGAAACAGGCCAGGAGAACGTCGCAGCCACAGCACCCACCCGGTGCATACATGCACATGACGTGAGCGTAGGGGCAGCTCCCGGCGCCGCGCGCGTCCAGGCGGGCAGGCGGGGGGATGCGCCACCCGCGCGGCGGCACGGAGCCCGTCAGTCAGCGGCGACGGAGTGGGGCAGTGCCGCAAGGCCGGGCCAGATCTGGAAGCCGAGGGCGGCCTCCAGGCGGGCGAGGGTGCCGAGGTCGGGCAGCACCTTGCCGTTGACGACCCGGCTGATGGTGGAGTGGGTAATTCCCGTAGCCTCGGCTAGGGTCCGCAGGCTCTGCCCGGTGGAGGCGAGGGCGCGTTCGATGTTGCGGGCGAGGGCCTGGCCGTAGTGGGCGCTGACGGGAGCGTCGGGGGCGAGAGCGGCATGTGGCCAGATGCCTGAAGCGACGTAGTCGCGCGGCACCTTGTCGTTACTGCTCCGGGGCATGCCTGGATCATCCCACGCGCCCGTGTGCTGCCAGTCCTCGCTGCGGGGCGCCGCGGCGCCCACTCTCATCGTTCGGTGCATACATACACCACATACACCATTCGCGGCGGGATGGCACCCACCCGCACCGACACATCACCTCCCTCGCACTTTCGAGCGACCGCGGGACGCCGCCGAGCCCCGGGCAGGGCGATGGGCGAGAGGACGGCCCTGGCCCCTTTCTGCCCGCCGGGGCCTTTCACTCCTGTGCGCCCCCTCCCGTTCTGCGCAGATGCCGCTGACGCTGGGTAACTGAGGTCTCGGAAAGAAAGCGCAGGCCAAGGAGCGTGGGACGTGCGGGGTATCACCGAATGCCGATGACTGAGATCCCTCTTTCGGATTCCGTTCGAATTTATCCCCCTCTTTCCCCTGGGGTCGCGGCTGGGGTATTTCAGGAGAATCCCTATCGGGCTGAGGTGCTGCTGGATACGCTCATTGCGGATTCCGGATCCGGGAATTGAGGGGAGGTTCTTTCGTGCAGTCACGCGGAGCGCGGGCCGTCCTGACCGAGCTGAGGTCGCTGGCGGCCGACGACGAGGAGCGGCTCACGGCGGCGAAAGACCGCCTCGCCCGGGCTCAGGAGGAAATGGGGGCGGCCCAGAGTGCGTTCGACTCCGCGAGCACGCGGGCGGAGGTCTCCCAGCGGGTGGCGTGCGGCGCCGAGGAGTTGCTGGCCGACGCCGCGCAGATGTCCGATGACGTGCCGGAACCGCCCCCCACCCCGGATGCCGCTCAGCCCCCGGAGGCGAGCCGGGCACGGCCGACGCTCGCGCAGGAGATCCTCGCCTTCGTGCGCGGCCAGGAGCGCGGCGTACAGAGGTGGGAGATCGCGGCGCACCTGAGCGCCGTGCGCCCGGACATCAAACTCAGCGGGGCTGGGACCGGAACTGACCGAACTAGTGCGGGCGGGAGCGCTGGCCAGGGTCGCACGCGGTGTGTACGGGATCCCTCCGGCCAGGGGCGGTGATACCTAGCGGACGCCATATCCCACGCAGCACGTTAGAGGTACACACGCGAGTGCCGCCGAGGCCTAGTTCGGCGGCACTGGGACGCGCGGTTTTCTGGGCTCACGCATCGCCTTCACTATATGCACTTTTCGGTGTGCACGCGAGAGCCCGGAGTAAATTCGGCCCACCATGGGCCAGGAAATGGGCTCACCGTGTCATTCTTTTCGCATCCGAATTCCAGTACGCCCTGGCAGGCGGGCAGGGAAGCACCCCGCCGGCAGACCGGGCAGTCGGCAGTGTCCGGCGCGGTGCCGCGCCGGACACTGCCCAGCGGCCGCTCCAGCCCTGCCCAGCAGATCAACATCCTTCTCGGGCTCGCCTTCCTGGCCGAGCACGCGGGCGAGGTGCAGCGCGACCGGCTGGCGCAGCACGCCGGACGGAGCCCGGCCACCGTCGGCGACTGCATGGCCTTCCTGTCGGACGTGGGGCTGGTGCGGGCCGGGCGGGGCCGGTACGCGGTCACCGACCACGGGCGGGCGTTCGCCCAGCTGTGGCCCAAGGACTCCGCCCGGGCTCGGCTGCTGCTGCGCCCGCTGCTGCAGGCGCACTGGTCCGCCGAGGCGGCGGACCAGCATCTGGCCGACGGACCCCTGCCGCAGGAGCAGCTGGCGAAGCGGCTGCGTGCGGGCCTGCCCGGGGTGCCGCTGCGCGGCATGTACCTGGTGGAGTGGCTCGTGATCGGCCTGGTCCTGGTCCGCGACGAACAACTGCGCATGCACCTCGCACCCCCCGACGGCGTGCCGCCCGCGGCCGTCCCGGAAGCCGGGCCAGGCAAGGACACGGCGCCGGAAGCGAAGGCGGAGCCACCTGCGCCACCGGAGCCGGACGAGCGGGACGAGCGGCAGGACGAGCGGGCGCCGGGTGAGGATCTGGCCGAAGGCGCCGCGGGCACCACCCTGCTCGGGCTGACCCGCAGGGAAGTCCAGGCCCTGCCCGACGCCCGGTACGCGGCCTTCCTCGAAGGCGTCCTGCTCAGCCTGCGCGGCGCCCTCGCACCCCCCGCCTGACCGCCGACGCCACCCGACAACAGCAGTGCGCCGTCCCGGCGTTGGCCGGGACGGCGCACACCCGGGGGTGGCGGCTGGTGTCCGCGTATGGCTTCTGGACCCGCACGCGGAGGGTTCGATCCCCTCGCCATCCACCCCGCACCGGCCAGCATGACATCCAGCCCCCGAAGGGAACCAGCACCCATGCCCAACACCCCGCTGCGCCCAGCACACTGAGCGAACGTCAGGGCGTACACCGAACGGACGAGCCTTTCACCACTTCGACGCCCTCGCGTTGCGGGCACCCGCAACCCTCCCCACGGTGGTGCATGTTCGCACCGCTCGTGTGGAGGTCGAAGTATGCCCCGCATCCCAGACCCGCCCGTCCCGCCGCCGTCCGGGCCCGGACCGGTGGCCGCGCCGATGGCGGGTGTCGGTCATGGCCGGTGAGGTCACGCTCACAGCCGCCGTCAGCCAGGTTCTGACTGCCTGGCAGGACCTGGCCGCGCGCGGCGAGATGTCCGAGCAGACCTTCGGCCGGTTCGGCCAACTCCTTCACCGCTTGGAGGCGTTCGCCACCGTGCGCGGCGCCCCACTGCTGACCGACCTCGATAGGGCCCTGGCCACGCAGTTCGTCGACGCGCACGGCCGCACCCGCCACGGGCACATCGCACCGGCCTCCCTGTCCACCCGGCACCTGCGCCGCAGTGTGCTGCGGATGTGCTTCGCCACCGCCCGCCGGCTCGGCCTGACCGACAGCGACCCCGCCCGCGACATCGACCTGCCGACGCGCACCGTCGGCGAGACCCGGCCCCTGGACGAGGCCGAGACGGTCGAACTGCGCCTGGCGGCGGAGTTCACCGACCGCCCCACCCGCCACGCCGCGGCGGCCGCCCTCGCGCTGGCGGGCGGCTTCAGCGGCGAGATCGGCCACATCACCCCCGCCGACCTCGACCTCACCGGCGTGCGGGTGTGGATGCACGGCTCGACCAAGACCCGGCCCCGCTGGTGCCCGCTGGACGCCTGGGCCATCCAGGTCCTGGCCGCCCGTGCCTACCACGTCCAGACCACCGCACCGCCCGGCCAGGACGTCCGACGGCTGCGGCTGGCGGTGTCGTCCCGCAACGGCACCGACGAGCAGATCCAGGCCCGGGTCTGCGTCGCCCTGCGCGACCTGATCAACCGCATCGGGCTCAGAGGCGACCCGGCTGTGCGCCCCGCCTCCATCACGGCCTACGCGGGCTGGGAGACCTTCACCCGTACCCGCCGCATCGAAGCCGCGGCCCGACACCTCGGCATGGGCTCCCTCGACAGCGCCGCCGCCCTCATCGGCCACGACTGGCAGCACACCACCGGCCCGGATGCCGCACCGAACGGAGACAGCCGAGATGCCTGACGACCTCTTCGGTGACCGCGTACCGCGCGCCAAGCGCAAGAAGACCGCCCGCCGGGCCTGCGAAGCCGACCTGCGCACCGCCTCCCGCCGGGTCAAGGACGTCGCCCGCTTCGAGGACCTCTACCGCCTCGCCGCCACCGTCGAATCGACGTCCGGGCCCCGCCCCGGCCGCCCGCCCGAGTACCCGCCCTATGTCTACGTCCTCTTCCTCGCCCTGCGCGGCATCCACGGCTCCGCCCGCTACTGCGCCGGCGACCTGCAGGACAAGACCGTCTGGAAGAAGATCCGCAAAGGCGTCGCCCACCACCTCGGCAAGGACGAGGCCAAACGCCTGCCCAAGACCGGGCCCTCCCGCCACCAGTGGCAGCACGCCCAGCGCAAGCTCCTCGTCCCCCGCCTGGAAGAACTCAACGACGCCTTCGCCAACCTCGCCCTCACCCAGGCTCTGCGCCAAGGACTGCTGCCCACCGACGCACGACGCTCCTGGAGCGGCCCTCAGCGTCACCAGCTGATCGCCGGAGACGGCACCGTCGCCAAGTCCCCGACCCTCTCCACCACCCCCTACAGCATCGACCCAACCACCGGCGAGATCCGCCGCCACCGCGTCGACCCCGCCTCCTCCTGGCAGAAGGAAGGCGGAGGCGACCGCGACGAGGACGACAAACCCACGGCGCCGGCCGAAGCGGACAGCGGCACGAGCGGCGGGGAGAAGGAGGGCGGGGGCGAAGAAGCGATGGTCCTGGGCACCAAGTTCGTGGTCTTCTCCACCCGGCACCGCGGCTACTTCCGACGCGTCTTCCTCAACTACCGCCACGTCCCCCACGACCAGGAGGGCGGCGAGGCCGCCGTCGCCCTCGACCTAGCCTGCGCCATCATCGACGAAGCCGAAGGCTGCATGGGCGTGCTCTACGACGGCGCCTTCCGCGGCATGCACCGTGACGTCATCGCCCGCCGCGGCCGCCTGCTGATCAACAAACAGCACAAAGGAGCCAAGCCCCGCTACATCCGCACCGTCAGCTACGGCCGCTGCCGCCACGAACTGTGGTCCAGCGGCGGACGCGTCCACGAACGCGCCTTCCTCGACGACGGCACCAGCACCCTGCTGCCCCTGCCCGTCCGCAGACTCGAACGACGCGCCAGCGCCCACAGCCACCGCTGGTACCACCTGCTCACGATCATCTGCCCCCGCGGCCCCCACGAACACCGAGAACCCGTCGGCGTCACCACCACCGCCGGAGAACGCGACGAAGGCCAGAGCGACGCCGAAACCGGCTTCCACCGCGCCGAGCACCTCCTCCAGATCCCCGACAACACAGCCGTCCACCAAACCCTCTACGGAGGCCGCGAAGACACCGAAGCAGGCTTCTCCCAGTTCGACCGCTCCCTCTGGAACCGCCGCATGATCGCCTTCGGCGCCGAAGCCCAGAGCCTCGTCGTCCTCGGCTTCCTCCTCGCCCAGAACGCCACCAGCGCCGCCCGCTACCAAGAAGACCCCACCTACTCCGACGCCGACGCGGAAGCCACAGACCTCAGCGACAGCGACTCCGAACCCCGGCGATCACTACCGAGCTGACACCTCAGCCTCGGGCCCCACCACCCCGCCCCGATCCGCTAACCTGTTGGGACCGCCCTCAGTGGCGGTCCCAACCCTTGCAGAAGCTTGGGCGAATGCTCACGCAGAGTATTCAGCCACGTTTTCCGCAAGGCCCGTTCTGCGCAGTCTGGCCGTTCGGGCCGCCGGTCTCGAAGAGGCCTTCGCGGACCTGGCGGTTGAAGGCCGGGACCTGGTACGTGATCCGCTGCCCGATCGGCACGGACCCGTGGTCGCCGTCGACGGCGAGGGACGGGAATCCGCCAGGGAGGGGATCGAGGGAGCGCCCGTTGCTGACCCAGAACTGGGTGGGGCCTTCGGTGATGACGCTGAAGCCGTCGCCGGGGCAGAAGGACCGATGGTGCTTGTTCCGGTAGTCGGCGCAGAGGTCGTGGTCTCCGCTGTCGTCGAAGAACTCCGGGTCGCCGTTGAAGAGTGCGACCGCCCGCCACAGCTGGTCTTCGACCGGCCCGTCGGGCGCGTCGTAGGCGTACACGGGCAGCATCGGGTGCTCAAGGCGGTACCCGGAGCGGTAGCCGGGGGCCATGTTGTGGAAGACGGTGACGCGCACGCGGGGAACCTTTCGAACGGGGACGGATCGGGAGGGCCGGTCAGCCGGCGTCGGCGGAGAAGCGGATGGCCGCGCGCTGTCCGCCGCGGCGGTCGCGGGCTCGGCGGGGACCGGCAGCGTGAGTGCCGCTGGCGCCGGACCGGCGGCGGTTCTGCACCGCCTCGACGCGCGCCAGGTTGCCCGAGGTGTTGTGCGGCTTGTGCTTACGCATGCTGCGGCTCCGATCTCTCCTGGTCGAGAGGCGATTCATAGCCCCTGATGTCTCTTAAGACTATACGTTCAAGGTCGAGTGAATGCAAGCCTTAAGAGACGCGGTTGGGTTGGGGTACTTCCTCGGGCCCCGCTGCGGGCGCTACTTCACCATGGCGCGGATCCTGGACAGCGTGCCCTCCGCCTTCTCCATCCGCGCCTTCATGCCCTCGAACCGCAGCCGCCAGTCGTCCGCCCGAGACTTCCAGTCGTTCGCCAGGGCCTGGGCGTCTGCGGCCTCGCGGCGGGCCGCGTCCCGCTGGGCGCGCATCTGTTCGGTGAGCTGCGCGCGCTCAACCAGTTCCCCCAGATTCAGCGATCCCAGGTCCCTGGTCGGAGGCGGCGCCGGCTTGCTCGGCTGGCGGCGCCGGGTGGCGGGCTCCGAGCGGTTCGCCGGGGCCGTGCCCGTCCGTCCGACCGGTCCCGACGGCTTGTGCGGCTTGCGCACCTCCGGCGCGGGCTTGGGCTTGTGCGCCTTGAGGTGCGGCCGGATGGAGTTCGGGTTCTGCGAGACGTAGTCGCAGTGGACGCACCCGTACCACTCGCTTTCGTCGGCCAGCAACAGATGCCGGATCTGGTCGAAGACCACGTTGACACCGGGGCGGCTGATCGGGGACTGGGCAGGCTCGTCGGCGACGACGGCGACGCCCTTCACGTGCGTTGCGGTCATGTGGAGGTCGTGGGTTCTTTCTCGGTCAAGGCGGCTTGTGGGCGCCGGAATCGGGGGTTGGGTTCAGGGCGGCGGCCGGTCCGCCGAGTCGCGGCGGACCGGCCGGGAACAGTCCGGGGGCGGGCCCCCGGACGGGAGATCACGCGGCGAGGGCGAGGGCCTCGTGCATGGCGCGCATCTTGAACGTGTTCTGCTCCAGCAGCGACCGGCGGATCCGGCCGTCCACCGTCTGGCGTCCGCCCCAGTCCGACAGCTCCCCGGCCGCCTCCACCAGCGCGCCCGCCGTCAGACCGACGCCCGCCATGGTGGAGCTGGCGAAGATGCCCCGCAGGACGTCCCGGCGCTCGTGGACGCGGCGGATGCGGTAGTCGTCCTCCTTCATCTCCGCCGCCTGCTCGGGCAGCTGCACCATGCGCTCGATGAACTGCTCACGCTGGGCCCGCGTGACGGGCATCCGGTGGAGGGCCTCGCGGTCCTTGAGGAAGCCGTCGAAGTCGCGGCGCAGCACGCTCACCAGGTGCCGGGCCTGCTCGATCTGGTCAAGTGCGCTCTTGGTGTGCTTGATCGTGTAGAAGTGGCCCGCCGCGCGGGAGCGCCTCATGGCGGCGTTCCACTGATTCGTGCACCACAGGCGCTCCGCGCTGCCCCACACCTTCAGGGACCCCTTGCCGTCGTGCGAGGCCTGGAAGCCGACCGTCAGGGTCCACGGCGAGGGGTCGCCCGCGAAGCCCCGCGCCTCCCTGGTCAACTCGATCAGCCCCATCACCGAACGGCCGCCCCGGAGTTCACGGAGCATGCGGACCTTCGCGCCGGGGGCCTCCATGACCGGGGCGATGATCCGGCCGAGCAGCGCGTGGTCGAGGACCTCGTACCCGGAGCGCGGGATGCCGAGGGTCGCCCAGGAGTCGTCCCTCACGATCTTCTTGTGGTCACCCTCGGTCTGGTAGACGGGGTTGCCCGACTCGTCGATGCCCTCCAGGATCGGGAGCCCGTCGGGGCCGGAGGCCAGGACCGGCGCAGCCACCGGCTCCCACGTCAGGCCGTAGTGGGCCCGCACAGCGCTCCAGGTCGGCAGCTCCAGGAGCGGGCCACCGGAGTCACCGCCGAGGTTGCGCTTGTCGGCGGGCTCCAGGTACGACGCGGCGGACGTCGACGCGTTCGAGCGGGGGGAGGCGGTCGTGCTGACGGTGCTGATCACGCAAGTCCTTTCGACAGGCCGCGACTCCATCGCAGCCTCTGCACAAGAGATTTCGGGGGGCTCCCCGAGCTGTCTCTTAAGACTCTACACACGGAAAGCTGGGCGTGCAAGTCTTAAGAGACGGAAATTTGGGACTCCCGCGACTGCCTCGCGCGCTCGCGGGGGGTGTCCGGTGAGAGCCTGGGCCTGGTCGCGCGGTCGGTCGTATTGAGCGCCGGGGGTGACTCGCTCGCCTCTGTGGCCGTCTCTTATGGCTTGCAGTGCAAGCTGCTTACGTGTATAGTCTTAAGAGTCGACGGGGGTGATCGACCCCGCTGACGCCGGACAGTGAGGAGCGGCCGATCCGCGCTCTCCGGCAGGCCCGTAGCTCAGTAGGTAGAGCGACCCCCAAGCCGGGGGAGGGAAGGGGTTCAACTCCCCTCGGGCCGCCACTGCTGGACGTAGCGCCCTGCTTCACCCGTCTCTATGAGAGGAATCTGTGCCCCGTCTGACCCGCCGCCAGAGGAACCACCTTGCTGACGTCGAGCACTACTTGCTCTTGATCGGCGCAGAACTGTCCAAGGATGAAGTCGTCGTGACGATGAAGTCGCACGGCACCACCACGGTCGAGTACCACAACGGCCATACGGACCAGTGGCTGGCACCGATCCGTCCGTCGTCCCACGCTTACGTCAATCACGCGCTCAGGGCCATCGAAGTGATGCTGAGCGAAGCCGCACCGAAGGGGGCGGGCCGGTGAGCTGCCAGGCCGTCGACGCTGCTGTCCGCCCGGCGGACGCCGCTGGGATGACCGAGTACGCCTTCGCTGTCGAACTGTCCGCCGTCGTACGGGTCAAGGCCTCCTCGTACCGCCGCGCGCTCGACGTGGTCAAGGCGATCGAGGCATACGACGTGAACGCCCCGCTCGCCCTGCTCGGTGAGTCTGCACTGCTGACGGAGGTGTCCCTGAGTCTTGAGGACGGCTGCCCGATCACGCTGTTCGAGAAGGGCGGGGAGCCGGCGTGAACTCCCGCGCCCCACCCGGTGTCGGCTGCCCTGCGACGCAACCCGCCTGATGTGCCCTCGCCTGCTCGCTGACCGAAGGAGATTGCCAGCTCATGCACGACGACAGGTCCACCGTGGCCGTGGACGTCCGGGCCGTCGAAGTCGACGGATACCCCGGCCTCGCACAGGTTCCGAGGGATCACCTGTTGCGCCTGGAGGAAGACACTCTCGGGATGAAGGCCGGCATGCTTCGCACTGATTGGACCTACAGCAAGGGTGCTTATCCCTGCTCGCTGCGCGACCTGGAGCCCTTGGGGGCCGACGTCGCCGATGCACTTATCGCTGCAGGCGCGCCCGTTCACGACGCCCGTCGCGCGCCCGGATGGCGGGGCGCCTTCCCCGTCCTCGTCCAGGGCCTGCGCCTGAGCGAGCTGCGCGCGGCCGTCACCGACATCGATCTGCCCGACGACGCGATCGTCGCCATCCGTGCCGCCGACTACCCGAGCCAGGGCATCGGCTCACCCGCGGACGTCCGCGTCGAGGTCGGCTACTACCAGCCCGACCCCGCCAGCGGCACCTCCGGCTGGGCCTTCGGCGGAGCCATCGACTACGCGGAGGATGGCGCCATCCCGGCCCACGTGCCCGCGCTGGTGCTCAAGCCGACCCACTGACCCGCCACCTCTGCGGGGCCCCACCGTCTCTTAAGACTTGACTCTCGGCGAATGTGTATGTATAGTCTTAAGAGTCAGCAAGGTTGTTGGGAAGGGATCACTCCATGACGCAGACCTCCGGTGAGACGGTTTTCGACCCGGCGGACGAGGCCGGGCAGATCGAGGTGCTGGAGGGCATGGCCCGGCGGCTGATCGCCGGGACGTTCTCGGCGGCCTTCACTCTGGACGCGGAGGGTCAGGCCCAGATGGTCGAGGCCCTCTACGCCCAGATCGGTCGCAAGGCGGCGGACATCATCCGGGCCCGCGCGCAGGCGAAGGCGCAGTAGTCGCCCGGCGGCGCCCGACCGGGCGCCGTCGCCCAATCCCAGAACCGCCACCCCCCGCCCGGCTGCCGGCCGTGGCTGAGAGGACACCTCTCGCGTGCCCCCGACGTGTCTGGTGCTCAGCAGCCATTCGGCAGCCGGCTGCCCGGACCCGCACGACACCACGCAACCCGGCACCCACGCGAAAGGAAGACCTTGCCCCTCCCTGACCACACCTCGCCGCCGGAGTCCGTCCCGCTGCTCATCGGCTCACAGGTCGAGGCGTTCGCCCTCGTAGTCCGGCGGCAGACCTGCGCGGAACTCGCCGAGGCGCTCCGCCGCGACGGCCAGGCGCTGGCCGCCGCCTTCGTGGAAGGCGACGGTGCTTGCACCGAGCTCACCCACTCGCTGTCCGCGATCCCGAAGGCGCCTACGTCGGAGCCAGAGCACGGGGCCGGCTGCCGGGCGTTCGCCTGCCAGTGCGGCTGCGACCGCGCTCAGGACTGTCAGGACTGCCACCGGTGCGCATGCTGGCGTTCGCAGTGCTGCGCGCACGTAGCCGAGGACCGGGTGCGCCGGGAGGAGCGCACGAGAGCGTTGCGGCAGCTCCTTGACAGTGTCGGTCTGACGATGCTCACCGAGCTGCGCGAGACCGCCGCCGAGGCAGAGGAAGCGCGACTGAGAGGCGCGATCGCGCGCCGCGTCCGCCTCCTGGCTCCGGGCGACGGCCGCCAGTACGAGACCGCCGTGTTCGACGCTGTCGACGCGAAGCTGTGCATGGGGCACGCCGACTACAGCGAGCGCGACGTGGCGCTCTACGCCGCCGGTCAGGAAGACCCGAACGAAATCGTCGACCTGGACGACGCCGTACTCTCCAGCGCGCTCGGTGCCCTCGCTGAACTGCTGCGTCCGGAGGAGGGAGCACAGCTCACCGTCGACCTTGACCACGAGTTGGACGAGGACCGCCGCACCGCGGAAGCCTCCTCCGCGTCATCACCCAAGATCTGCCTGCCGTTCTGTGCGTTTTGCCGACGAGCACTGGTGAGCCCCTCCTCCCCCGGAGAGACCGAACCGTACTTCGACCTGGAACCCGGCGAGGAACCCCCGCCGTGCGCACCTGGCCACAACCACGAGACCGTCATCTGGGCCGACGTGGCCGAAGCGGACGCCGGATGCGACCTGCCCCTCACCGAGAACGGACACGCCTGATGCGCCTTGCTGACCTGCCCCAGGGAGTCATCATCATGACCGGCTCCGTCGTCACCGCCGTCGAGGCCCGCGAACTGCGGGAGGGCGACATCCTCTCCGTCGGCGGCACCACGGTCACCGTGACCGGAACCGATCACCACGACCTCCCGGGCATGACCCGCATCCCCGTCAGCTACCACCCGTACGACACCGAGACCGTCCGCTCCGAGCGGTGGACCCTGCCCGCGACCACCCGTCTCACCCCGCGCCAGCTGCTGCGCAGCGAGCGCGTCGACTGCATGGCGTGCGAGCCCGGCACCAACAGCCACGACGTCCTGGTCGACCGCGTGACCGAGGGCTGGGTCCAGTCCTGGGTGTGCGACGCGCACCTTCAGATGTAGCAGGGCTCGGCCCGACCTGACCGATCTGAGACGCCGGGCACACCCTCACTACCGGAACGGAACCCATGTCCACGCTCCGCGGCGGCGAGCGCTACCTCGTATCCTGCGAAACCGCTCTGGCCCACAGGGACTATCGGGAGGACTGTCTCCCGGCTCGGAGGAGCGCCGTCCTCGCTACAGTGACCCGGAGGCCTGCCGGCTCGTGCCCCGTGGCTGGCGCGGTTGATGAAGTGGAGCACCCCCTGGTGAGTTTGCAGACTGGAGCCCGGTGGTGGGCGTTCATCGACGACCGGCTCGACGAGCGGATGCACGCGCAGTATCCCGAGGGCCGCGACGCCTACCATGCCGACTGGCGTGCCGCCCACTCACTGATGCAGAACCATGCCCACGCTGTCGCACGAGGTGATGACGACCAGGCCGATCGGCTCATTCAGCAGATGCGCGAAGTCGCCGCCGACTGGGACGGTCACCCTGACCACCCCGACCACGCTGTCGCGTAACCGTCGCACCCGGAGCCGTAGAGCCAGCCGCTACACGCAGCTCCGGCTCCCAGTGACACCGGAAGGCCATGATGACCAGCAGTGAATACTGGCGTGCTCTGCTCCACGAGACCAACGTCGTCGAACAGCTCAGCAACAAACTGACGGGTCAAGCCATCCACAACGGCGCCATCGATGCCCAGTTGCAGCGCCAGTACCTCGTCCGCCGGGCCGCCCTCGCGGACCGGGCCGACTCTCTCCAACGGGCAACCGGCTTCGCCATCACCAGCGAAGTCGACGCCGATCTCGCGGCCCGTCACCTCCTCGACTGGGATCGCGAACACCACACCGGGCAGGGGACCGTCCCGGCCGCCGCCGCACGGTGGGACGCCGACCCCCGCGGCTACGTCCACCAGGAACACGCCAGCCTGTGCCGCGACGACCAGCTTGACGACCCCGACGCGGCGCGGCCCCGCACCTGACCGCGACCGACTTCGGCCTCCCGGAGTTGCTGACAAGGGGCGAGGCGGCAGCGGCCATTCCGGAGCTTTCCGCATTCCGGTGATGGCCGCTGCGGCCGTGAACGCGGCGGGGGCGAATGCCTCGTCGGGGTGGTAGCCGAGCAGGTATCCGATCTGGGCGCCGCGGTGCCGCCCGTGCTGGCGAGCAACGCCTACAGCTGGGTGTAGCCCTCGGAATCGCCGCAGGCCTCTCTCGTGTAGTTCCCCGGCTCCGTCAGCGTCTTCGACGACTTGCGCCAGTTCCTCCCAAAGTCCACTGATGGTGCCTCGTCAGGTGGCTGGGTAAGCGACCGGAAGTCAACTAGTTGACTCTTAAGACTTGCATTCACGTGAGTCGTCGATGTAGAGTTTTAAGAGACGTCATCGGCGATCTGCTCCCACCATGCGCACAAGTAGCACCGCGGAAGGACCCGCGTCCGACCGGAGACTCCAGCCCGGACGCGGCCCAGCCCTGCACAGCCCCCGACGAGGAGAGATGACCACCACCCGTACCGCCGCCGACCGCGTCGCCGCGATCCGCGCGGAATACGCCGCGATCGGCGAGCCGCTCGATGACCTGTCCGACCTCGACGTGCTGAATCGCGCCTACGACGCCGTCCAGCGCGAGCAGATCACCACCCGCGACCGGTACATGGGCCTGCTCACCTCCCTGCGCCGACACGACGACTCCGTACGCCGCACCGTGGCGGCCGAGCTGGCCGGCCGCGCCGACCTGGTCGTCGCGCAGGCCCTTGAACGCCGCGCACAGGCAATGGTCGCCGTCCTGGCCGCGGTGGAGGTCCTCCCGGAACGCCCCGGACGGGACCGAGTGGCCCTGCTCAAGGAGATCGCGCGGCGCACCCGGCACGCCATCAGCCTGCTCGCCGACCACCCCCGCGAGCAGCAGTGGCGGCCGGACGCCAACCGCAGCCTCGTGCACAACGCCCGAAGCGTGCTCGGCGTGCTGCGCGAGCGTGACGGCGTCCCGGCGAGCGAGGTGATCCGGCTGGTCGACGAGGCCCTCGCCCCTGACGGCAATCTGTCCGACCTCTTCGACGTCGCCGACCGGCACCCGCGCCAGCCGCGCCAGGGTGAGGGGCCCGCCTTCGCCGGGCCGCACTGGTTCGACCGCAAGAGCTTCTACGCCTACGAGCCGACCGACCAGGCACGGGTCGTGGCATTCCGCCTCGGCGAGGACTGGCACCTCGACGTGTGCACGAGCGACGGACGGCTGCTCGCCTACGGGACGGTGCCGGAGCGCGAAGTGGCCCATCTCGCCCCGGAACTGGTCGCACGCGCCGCGGCATGGGAAAGGGCTTCCTCCGGCTACGCCTGGCAGCGGTTCACCGCCACGGAGGAGGACGTCAGGAACGGCTGAGGCGCACGCCGGCGGTCTGGATGTAGTACGACCGCGCGGGTCGCTGCTCGTCATCTCCTCATGGACGTGGCGGTGCATTGGGGCTCCGGGCCGCTAGGCTGCGTCGAGCCTTGCAATACACGATGTTTCCGGCGGTGGAAATGCCTCGCGGCGCGGTGCACTCGATCTGGATCGCGGTCGACGACAAGATTCCCCAGCAGGTCAAGGACGTCACAGAGGGGCACAAGAAGCTTCGCGCCCGGCGGTCGGCCGACCCGCGCTGGAGCACGCTCGGACTGCGCGGCACAGAGGCCAAAACTCGCCGCGCGCAGTGGCGGACCGAGGTCCAACGCCTGCGTCTTGCCGGTGAACTGCTCGACACTGTCGACGTCCTCGTCGAGTACGGCGTCCGAGAGGAACTCGCTGCCCGAGGCTGGGACCATGAATGGGACCCGGCGCCCGAGGAGGCCTGGGAACAGGGCCGGTGGCCCGGCTCACGCGACCGGGGCCTCGCCGGATACCCCGACCGCCTCTCCGCCCGTCTCGACGGCGACCTCGTCGCCCTTGCCGTCGCAGCCTGCTGGTGGACATCCGCGCCGGCCATCGAACTGCTGCACGCCTGGCGCGACCGCAACCCCGGCATCACTCCGCCTCGCTACGAGCTCGACGAGGAGGGCCGCAGACGGCTTGGCGGCCCACTCGCTGAGTACGCCCGCCTCTCCGACCAGATCACCACCACCGGCGCTATCTGGCGCGCTGGAGTCACACGCGGACTCGCCCAGGCCCGTACGGCCATCCCCGCACAGCAGACGGCCGACGGTGCAACCACGTCGGACTGAACAGGGACCACCAACTGCACCGCCGTGTCTGCCCTTCCAGGCGGGTGACGCCCCAACTCGACACGCCTTCTCTGTCGACCCACTCCAAGTTGCCTCTTAAGGCTTCCATTTGCGCACCTCTCGGTGTATAGTCTTAAGAGACGTTAGCGCTTGCGCGTCTCATCCGGTCCGGCAACGTGAACAGGAGAAACCCGCCGCATGACCTTGCCTTTGCCTGACGGATTCAGCCACTACGACTGGATGGAACTCCTCGGCTTCACCTGGAAGATCGCGAGCGAGGGCTACGAGTACGCCGCCGAGAACTACCCCCCGAGCTTCGAGGGCAAGGCGTTGAAGGCCATCGCCGAGGACGACGACCCGCGCCCGCTGAAGCAGCTGGTTCGCGACCACGAGCAGGCGCTGGAGTCCTGGCAGGAACAGATCGGCTGGGAGCAGGTCGACCAGCTGTGGACCGCGCACATGCGCGAGGAGAAGGAGCGCAGGGAGAGGCACCTGCTTTGGGCCCTGCACCCGGGAGGCGACTGGGACGGTGGCGCCTACTCCGCCGCCTACGAGAGCCGTGAGCAGGCCCTGGAGGGCATCAAGCAGCAGAATGAACTCGCTGCGGCCTATGCGCATTTCGTGCCGTTCAGGGGGCGGGTGCTGCACCGCAGTGAGCCGGGCGGCGACTGGACCGAGGTCCCGCTCGAACCGTCCCCGTGAGCATCGGCCGGGCACACCGGCCGGTCGGCCGCCTCAGGACGTCTTCCCGGCTCTGAACCTCTGGCATGTCGGCGAATAAGCTGGCCAACTCGGAACTCGTGATCAGGGGGGAGACACATGGACTTGTCCATCGGTGGCCCGTACTACGCCGCCGTCGTACTCGCCATAGCCACGGCGCTTGCTGTGCTGATCTCGGCAATATCCGGCCACCGCCACGGCAACCCCACCGCCGGCCTGCCGATACTCCTCCTCGGCCTAATCGCGGCCGAGGGCCCGGCCTCTTACGGGGCGTTCGTGGACGGCGATCTCGATACGGACCTGGCTGGGCCTGTGGAGGGCGGCCTGCTCGGCTTCGGCGTCGGGGCCGTGGCTGGCCTGATCATCGTCGTGCTGCTGGTCGCCCACTGGGCGCGGCGCAACGATGGGGAGCAATAACGGACAGCTCTGATCGACCACCGTCAGCACAAGACTGACGACGGGGTTCGCACCGTCTACATGCTCCATGCGGACGGGTCCTGGGCCCGCGCCACAGCTGCGGGACGCCGGGAATCGCCAACCGTGCATCAGGGCGGGCCGCGGCGGCTGTGGGACGAACTTGAGCGCATCCGCACGTGGCTCGCAGTAGACGGCGACCTCCCCGTCCGGGGCGCCACGGTGACCATCACCCCCGACGGGGCGGTCACGTTCTCGCGTAAGGGCTGGTCGGCCACCATCACCTAAGCCACCGGGCAGGATGTTCAAATGCTCAGCGCCTCCGTTGCCTGGCCTGGCGTCCCCCGAACGATGCCCGCTGACCGGGCCGCCGTGCGCCGCGGAAGGCGCCTGGCCGCCTGACCCCCGCAGACGGACCCGCGCCGGGAGCGCGCGGCTCGGGGTACGGACGGTGGGGTCACCAGTCTTCCGTGTCGTCGCCCGACTCGAGGTCGAGCAGGCCGAGTAGGCGGGAATCGGCTTGCTCGGCCGCTCGGAGCAGCCAGTCGAAGGTGCGTACCTCGATCCTGCTGTCGGTGAACAGGCGGCGCCGCACCTGTGCGGAGTCCTCGGTGTCGTCCTCCCGCCCGATGATGATCAGCCCGCGGGCGTCGGCGGTGATGCCCGGCAGGCTCAGTCCGTTGTCTACCCGTGGAGTGCGCGCCTGGAGGAGGTTGGTCGATAGCCACTCCCGCCAGTCGCGAATCTGATCGACGGCGTGACGGAGAGTGGGAGACTCGCGTCCGCTGCCCCGGTTGGTCAGCCTCGCGTTCGGGCTCTCCAGCTCCACGAGCACCCACTGCAGGCCCGCGGAGGTGCGGCCGGCAATGAGGAAATCGGCCCGGTAGTGGTTGCCGAACCCCACTTCCGGTCTCACCCAGGTGCCGTGGTTGCCCGTGAGGACATGTCCGAGCAGGGCGGGATGACGCTGCAGGACCTCCTGGAGATCGCGTTCGGCCGTCGCCGTCTCCAAGGTCTCGCGCAAGGCCTCCCGTTCTGCCAGCGAGGGCCCGCGAGTGACCTGCCAGGGCCGCAGCAGGGCGAGTTCCCGGCTGGTCACCCGCCCCGGGCGGGGATCGCGGGCAAGCGCCTCCTCGCGCGCCTTGCGTACGAGGTCGGCATGGTGGGGCGCGTCCTGTTTGACCAGGCTCGTGACGCGGTGCGGCCGCGCCCCGCGGCCCCGGCCCCCGCGGAAGTTGAGGCGGCCGCTGTTGCTGATCGAGGCGATGATGTCGTGCTGGACCTGTTCAGAGCCTCGCTCCCCGGGAGTGATCGCAATATCGCCCGGCTCGGGTGACAGCCGCTCGAGATGGATCACCGACCGGTGCGCCCAGGCCACTTCGAGCCACGCCTCCAGGATGTCCCGGTGGTCGATCAAGTCCTGCGGCGGGACCTCGATGGCGGCCTCACCTGCGACGAGTTCGAGGTAGCCGTACTCCTCCTCGTCGATCGGCTGCGCCCTCTTCAGGAGCAGCGGTCCGGTGAGGTGAGCGCGAAGAAGTGCGGCCGCGACCGGCATCGGCGTGCCGGGCGCGAGCGCCACGCCCAGGGCGTCGGCGAGGTCCCGCTGTGCCGGGGTGAACTCGCCGCTGAGCTCCCGAAGGTGTGCCGCCACCTTCTTCCAGTCCGTCTCGGCCACCGGCGCCCGTCCCTTCTGTCGGTCCGCCCTGCCCCGATCGCAGACGGCCTGCCTGGGTGAAGTGTGTCGCGAAGTGCCCTTAGCCGCGTGCCGGTTTGGCCGGCACGCGCTGCCGGGTCGGCTCGCCTCAGGTCATCGCCGGCGCAGGTCGATGCCGCGCTCGGCGGCCAGGGCCAGCAGGGCGGTGACCGTCGTGCCCTCGCGCAGCCGGCGGCGAACCTGCCGGCCGTCCAGGACGACATCGAGGGCGGCGGGCCCGATGCCGAGGGCCCGGCACGCCCGTGCGGCCGCGGCGCCGTCCACGCCCAGGGCCCTCATCCAGGTCTCCAGCTCCGGGGCTGTCAGCTTGAGCGCGTCCCAGGCGGTCGTGCGCTCGCGGAGCTGGTGGTGGCGAAGCCCGGGCGCGAGCTGGGCGATGAGCCGCATCACGCGGGAGCGTTCCACGGCGCGGGAGGCGGCGGAGCCTCGCTGCTGCGGGGTGTTGCCGGGCGCCGTTTCCGTCGGCGAGGCAGGCCGCGGCTCCGTCTTCGTCTGCTGGGGGCGTCGGCGCAGGACGCGTCGCAGTTCCGGTCCGAGGTCGAGGCCTTCGCGGGCGGCGATGGCCTGGGCGTCGGGCGTGCGTCGACGCGTGCCTCGGGCGAGGTCCGCGGGAGAAGGAACGGGGGTCGGGCTGGTGCGCAGGAAGTTCCAGATCGCGGTGAGTTCGGGGTCGGTGAAGCGCGGCTCGGCCACGGGGTTGCCTCCGGTTCGGCGGTTTTCGGGCATGCAAAAGGGCCCCGTGCCGACGGCAGCGAGGCCCTGTGTAAGGGGTCGTGGTGGGGAAAGGGGGGAGCCGGGCCGCAAGGGTTCAGCGGCGGCAGCGGTCGGGCGGCTCCTTCAGATGGGTCACAGCCCGCACAACGCGGCCAGCGTAGCCATTTTTCGCGGCAGCGCCCGCGTTTTGATCAAATCCGCAGGTCACAGCTATGCGCCGTCAGACGTTCGACGGCGTGTTGTTCGCGTCCGATGGTGGGCTGGTGTCAGGTGGCGTGGCTGGTCTGGTCGTAGGGTTGGTGGACTTCGCGTGCGGCGAGGAAGCCGCGAACCTCCGCTACCTGAGCGGGTTTTGCCCTCGTGGGGTTCCACAGCCGTACGCAGGTGGTCCCGGTGAGGGCGTGGGTGCGGCCGTCGAGCGTGAGGCAGCCGGCCGGGTGGGGAAGCCCAGCGGTCCAGCTGCCTGGGCCGGTCTCGTACTCCCAGATCAGGGCGCGGGCGACGATGCCGGTGAGGGGGTGGTCGCGGTAGTAGCGGGCCCACTCGGCGTACGGCCACAGGCGGTTCTCCTCCCGCAGGGCGTACAGGCGCCGGCGCTCGGCGCTCAGGGTGTCTTCGATCGCGCGGGCCAGCCGTCGGGTCACGTCGACGTTGTGCGACAGGTACTTGGTCTTAAAGCCGGTGGGTGAGCGGAAGGGCGTGGTGGTGCGGGTGACGGTTCCTCCATCGTCGACGTCGGTCCAGTCGACCGTGACGCGGCCGGTGTCGGAGATGGTGATGAGGGCTTCGTAGGGGATGTTGAGCCAGACGGCTCCGCGGCCGATCCATCCCAGCCGCAGGGTGCCGTCCGCGTCGACGCCGTGGGTGAGGACCGTCCGTTCCTGGAGCTGGTGGGGCGGGACGCCGATGCGGGTGGCGGTCTTCTTGACCATCTTGGCCAGGTGCCGGTGGGAGTGGGCGCCGGGCTGGACTTCGCGGTGCAGTGTCCAGAGGGCTTCCATGGCCGACAGGTCGGCGAGTGCGGTGAAGACGGCTCCGGAGAGGTCGTCGTCGCGCTTGTAGTAGCCGTCGAGGACGAAGGCGTTCTTGCGTGCCACCGTCAGCAGGTCGGCGACCAGATCCTCGAGCTCGGCCGGTGACGCCCCGCGGGCCAGGTATCCGGCGGCCAGGGCGAAGCCGTTGGCCAGGTCACGGGTGGGGGTTCGGTCGGACTTGGCCCACAGGTCCTGCCTGGTGACGTTGGGGTCGGTGCAGTCGTGCAGCGATCCGTCGGCCGCCAGGGCCCGTATCGCCTCCGTCACCAGCTCCCGGGCGCCGTCCGTCTTCAGCAACGCCTTCGTCTGCCGCTTCCAGGTGGCGTCGACCTTGTAGTGCCAGTCCCAGAAGGTTCCGGCCTGCCCGAGGTGGAGTACCAACTCGGTCAGCTCCGGCGGCAGATGGGTCACCCGATCCCTGATCCGCTCCGCCCAACCGTTGCCGCGTTCCAGCAGATCATCCACACGTTCAGCCATACCGTGATCTTGGCAGGCAGCACTGACAGGCCCGGAGTGTCGGTGGCCAACGCCGCTTGCTGGCGGGTGCGTTGAGCGGCGCTCGTGAACCATGGCCGTGTCCTCCTGACGGCGTTGTCACACCGGGCCGCTACGGTTCGGCCATGGCCGTGCACACCTCGGGTCCGAACGGACTCGTCCCCGTACACATCGCTGTCCACGACCCCGCCCAGATGGAAGAGACCGA